>NZ_JRAT01000022.1:0-102800 GCF_000765945.1 Porphyromonas gulae | reverse complement strand
AGACTGAAAAAATTATCCTTGACGATAATTCGATTTATCAGGTAGTACACCTCGGTTTCTTTTTCCCTCTCGGTCTTTTCTTTCTCTTTGACAGAGTATTTTTTTGAGTCGAGAGCAGTATGCATCGCCCTTTGCCTCTATCCCCCGGTTTCAGGGCAGAGCCAAGGAAAACGAAGCCCTTCTCTCTCGCCTCTTTTTCTTGTACTACACTTTTGTTCTTCGTATGAACAATGTCAATGATCGCTGTCTTTTTATCCCCTATCCCCCCATCACGGCACGGAGCCGATCAAGCGGCGGACAGTGGGTGCAAAAGTAAAACCTTTTTCCGAATCAGCAAAATCAATCGGCGTTTTTTCGCCTGACTTTGAATAAAGGAGGCGTTTTGCCGTCCTTCCCGTAAAAGAACCCCCCGACGCGCTTGTCGGAAAAACCCCTTCATCCTCGGTCAATCGGTCATCGATCGCTTTTGCGGTCACAAAAGTACTCCTTTTTTCTTTACAACCAAATCTTTCAAAATCTTTTTTCCTCGAAAATGCCCACAAAACATGCGGAAAAGGAAAGACATCACCCATGAGAAAAACCGGAAATACAGGCATATATATAATATGGTTCGCGCGCGTAGGAGAGAAAAAAGGCTGAAAGAGGAGGAAAATGAGAAGAAGAAAATTTCCTATGCAAAAAAGAATTTCAACCTGAAATGTTGGCGGTTGGTCGGGAATAAAGGGCACAAGGGGGGAGAGAAGGGTGTCGAAAAAACAGAGGTTATCAATCGCACAAGCCGAAACTCGAACCGAAAATCGCCCAAATCTCAAACCAAAATCCACAAAAAATGGCGCGAGATTCTTTTCGTTCCGGCGCGAGATTTTTTCAACTCCCGCACCAAAACAAAATTTTTCTCAGACCACGTTTTACAGCCCCAAATACACCGAATTTTTCAAACCAAAATGGATATGACAGAGCTAAGCACCAAAAGTGAAGACATCATCATTAGAGGGGATAGACTTACGTCTGAAAAAAGGGTTTTCTATAGCAATCCTAAAAAAGCAGTATCGACAACTTGACGTTGGCCGTCCAATTGTTTCTCCACCCCACACGCAAGTGTGCAACAGAGATACCAAGTGACAAATTGTCGTGAAGAAAATAATCGCCCCCCAACTCTCCCAACCAACCAAAACGTTTTACGGAAACATCAGACTCTTGTGGATAGGACACTGTATTAAATTCCATTCCGTAACCAATGCCTACCTGAGCATAGCACGAATAAAAATCGCCTTGGAGAAATTCATACCCTAACCCCACTGCCGGCAAAATACTATGGCGCCTGAAGCGCGCGTCAGGACTATTACCAAGCTCATCGAAATAGCCGGAAGGGGATAAAGAAGAAGTGAATCCATAATTGACTGTAGCCAAAGAATATATTCGATCGGAGAAGTAGTAGCGCAGGACTACTCCGGTATTCCATCCTTTCTTCATATCCTCACTTGTGTTGTTGAAGTACTCGCGTCCGGCATGGACACCCACCCACCAACTGTTGTTTTGCGCTATAAGCGTCATCCAAGAAGAAACGATCAGCAAAACGATCACAACGACACGAAATGTTCTCATCTGCATCTTATTGATTTGTCTTCGGAAAAAATTTATTCATGAATTGTCACCTAATGCGAACTGCTTCAAAAAATGAAAGCGAACAGTCTCCCCTTCCATAAGGCAAGACTGTTCGCTGCATATACCATATTAACATACAACGAAGCCACCGCTATAGGGCACAGTAGCTTCGTTGTATTTAGCACGAAATGCGAATTACTTGAGGTCTAAAGCAGAACCCGCTTTGAAGCGAACTACCTTACGAGCAGGGATAGAAATAGACTTTTTCGTCTTAGGATTGATGCCTTTGCGTGCAGCACGCTCGCTTACAGAGAAAGTACCGAATCCGATAAGAGCAATTTTCTCTCCGGCGGCCATCTGCTCTTTTACAACATCTGCAAATGCATTTACTGCTCTCTGGGCATCAGCCTTGGTGAGGTTGGCCTTTTCAGCTACAGCTGCAATAAAATCTGTCTTGTTCATCTTTTCACGATTAGTTAGTTAGACAAAAAATTTAGTTAGATCATATCACCGCCCCGTAAGTTTATCTTCTTTGTCACAAACAACGACGAGATTCTCTCTCAGAGCTATGGGTAAATGAACAAGCCAAAAGTAACGATTTTTTTTTCCGCGCAATGATTTCAAGAGGAATTTAGCCTTTTCTGGTGCATTTTAGAGAAAAAAATTTGCTATTAGTGGGAATGATTGCAATAGTGCCCTAAATTTTTCGAGACTGATACCAGCGAATCAAAATGGGTGCTGGCAATATAGAAATCTTTTTCCGTTTGGTTATTAGACAAAAAGCATTACCTTTGTGCCACAATTGATCGCGGAGTGGAGCAGTGGTAGCTCGTTGGGCTCATAACCCAAAGGTCGTAAGTTCGAGTCTTGCCTCCGCAACTAGAGAGAAAGAGGCTGTCCATAGACGTAATGTCCGGACAGTCTCTTGTTTTTTGTACGCCAAGGCCAAGAAAGAGAGAGAGAGAGAGACATGAGGCCTGATTCAACACTGCGGAACTTTGCTTGATCTGACAGGGAGCATTTTCCGGACTTATATCCTTTTCTCTAAAACTATCCCATGATAGCATCTTACTAAACAAAAAAGAGAGACTGCCATCCCAAGGGAAGCAGTCTCTCCAATGAATGATAAATCGAATTTGCCGGAAAAACTTATCCGAAGTCGTCGAAAAAGAGCATATTGCGCGGTACACCAAGGTTTTCCAGCATACCTTTCACCGCATTGGCCATAGGCCCGGGGCCACACATATAGTATTCTATATCTTCCGGAGCATCGTGATCCTTTAGATAGTTGTCATAGATTACTTGGTGGATAAAGCCTACATAACCTGTCCAATTATCCTCCGGCTGCGGATCGGAGAGAGCAATATGAAACTTGAAGTTCGGAAATTCTCTCTCGATCTCGCGGAAGTCTTCTTCGTAGAAAATCTCGTTTTTGGAACGAGCACCGTACCAATAAGAAACTTTACGACCGGTCTTCAGTGTGCGGAATAGATGCAGAATCTGTGCACGCAGAGGAGCCATACCGGCGCCACCGCCAATATAAAGCATCTCGGCATCCGTATCCTGAATATGGAAGTCTCCATACGGGCCACTCATCATCACCTTATCTCCGGGTTTCAGTGAGAAAATATATGAAGAGGAAATACCGGGCTTGATACCGGACTTCCACTTATTGGCAGCCCTGTCGAATGGAGGAGTAGCGATACGAACGTTGAGCGTAATGATATTGCCTTCAGCCGGATAGTTGGCCATTGAATAAGCTCGAACGGTTTCTTCTTCGTTTTTACAGGTCAATGACCATGCATCCATCTTGTCCCAGTCGCCACGGAAGCGATCCTGAATATCGTAGTCGGCATAGCGAATATTGTATTTCGGGATCTTGATCTGGGCATAGCTACCGCTCTTGAAGTTCATGGTCTCGCCTTCGGGGAGCTTCACCACAAACTCTTTGATGAAAGTGGAGACATTCTTATTCGAGAGCACTTCGCACTCCCATTCTTTGACACCGAAGACTTCTTCGGGAATAACGATGCTAAGATCCTCCTTCACTTTCGTCTGGCATGATAGTCGCCAGTGATCCTTCTGTTCTTTGCGAGAGAAGAATCCCTTTTCCGTCGGGAGAATCTCGCCACCGCCTTCGACGACACGACAGCGACACTGACCGCAGCTTCCGCCACCGCCACAAGCCGAAGAAAGGAATACTCCCTGATTTTGAAGCGTATTCAACAAAGTACCGCCAAGAGGGACTTCCATCTTGCGTTCATCGTTCACGGTGATCGTCACATTGCCGGAAGGCACCAATTTGCTCTTGGCATAAAGCAGGGCGACAACCAGAATCAGCGTGAGCAGCAGGAATACGACTGCACTGGTAATAATTACTGTACTCATATTTCTACTTTGTTCTTTTTAGAGTTTCACGCCGGAGAAGCTCAGGAAAGCAATACCCATGAGACCGGTGATAATAAAGGTGATACCCAACCCTCTCAATGGTTTGGGAACATTCGAATATGCCAGTTTTTCTCGTATGGCAGCCATACCGACGATGGCCAGCATCCAGCCGATACCGGAGCCGAATCCATAGACGGTAGCCATCCCGACATTGATAAATTCGCGCTGCTGCATGAAGAGCGATCCACCGAGGATAGCGCAGTTCACAGCTATCAAGGGAAGGAAGATACCCAGCGAAGCGTAGAGGGAGGGGCTGAACCTCTCCACCACCATTTCCACGAGCTGCGTAAAGGATGCGATCACCGCGATAAAGATGATCAGCGAGAGGAAGCTCAGATCCACTTCGGCATATTGGGATCCGAGCCAAGAAAGAGCACCGGCCTTGAAAATATAGTTCTGTAGCAGATAGTTGATGGGCAAGGTGCAGACCAGAATGAACGTAACTGCAGCTCCGAGTCCGATAGAGGTCTTCACATTCTTGGAAACGGCCAAGAAAGAGCACATCCCCAAGTAGTAGGCGAAAACCATGTTGTCCACGAATATCGAGCGGACAAACGTACTTATGTAATCCATAATTGATACTGTCTTAATTGATTGTCAGGCGTGTCCTACTTAGTTCTCTTGCAAATCCTTGTTGCGGGCACGGTGTACCCAGATGACAACCGCCACGGTGATCAGAGCCATCGGAGGCAGAATCATCAGACCGTTATTGACATAGCCCAGTTCATAGAAACTCTTGGGAATGATTTGCATGTTCAGCAACGTACCGGAACCGAGCAGTTCGCGGAAGAAAGCGATGATAACCAAAACCCATCCGTATCCCAGTCCATTCCCAACGCCATCGAGGAAAGACTCCCAAGGACGATTGGCCAAGGCAAAAGCCTCCAGACGTCCCATCAGAATACAGTTCGTAATGATCAGACCGACGAAAACGGACAACTGCTTATTCACATCATAAGCAAATGCTTTCAGCACCTGACTCACGATAGTCACCAAGGCAGCAACTACTACGAGCTGAACGATAATACGGATACGCCCGGGGATCGTATTGCGCAAGAGTGAAATAATAACGTTGGCAAATGCCATTACAGCAGTAACGGACAGGGCCATAACGATAGCCGGCTGTAGCTTAGCCGTTACGGCCAATGCAGAACAGACACCGAGCATTTGCACGATAACGGGATTGTTGCTGCTTAGCGGCCCGAGAAGAATTTCCTTATTCTTTTTATTCCAAAGTGACATAGCCCTTATTTTTTACGTTGTTCATTAGGTATAGTGCATAAGGACGAAGGGAGGATATGAGCATCTCATTCACTCCATCGCTCGTAAGCGTACCGCCGGAAATACCATCCACATAGTCCTTTCCTTCGGCCTTCTGGCCTTTCTTGACTACGGCAACAGATCGGAATTCGCCCTCTTTGAAGATTTCTTTGCCGATAAACTGGCCGGAAAACTCCGCACGAGTGATTTCGGCTCCCAATCCCGGCGTTTCACCTTCGTGACTGAAGTCCGCACCGAATATCGTGTTGCAATCATCATTCAGCGCAATGTACCCCCAGATCGGCCCCCAGAGACCGGCACCGTTCATCGGGACAATATATTTCGTCCGGCCTTCCACCTCGGCAATATAGAGAGGGAGAGAGACGCTTGGATCGTTGGCAGCCAGCTTGAAAGCATTGCGTGTATTGAGTGTGAAAGCTTCGTTTTGGGCTAATTGCTCGCCCTCGAAAGTCTTAGCCACTGTACCATCCTGATTGATGAGCAGCTCTTGCTTGATCACATCCGTGTATCGAGCTATCACTTTGCCCTTATCCTCTGTCCCGGCATTCACCGAGCGGAGGATCTGCTGCATCTTGTCTATCTTCTCATTGTCACGCTGTCTGTCGCCCAATGACTGAGAGACGTAAGCCAGCAAAACCGCCACGACAATAACCATCACCGAGGCATAGAGAACGGTATATGAGTTTTTATCTCTATTCATGTCTTTATCGAAATGTTTAGCGGTTAGGATTTCTTGAGCATACGTGCTTTGCGCGCCTTGATGTTGCTATCCACCACGAAATAGTCGATAAGCGGGGCAAATACGTTCATGAGCAGGATCGCAAGCATCATACCCTCAGGGTACCCCGGATTGAGCACGCGGATGAATACGGCCATCAGACCGACGAAGAAGCCGAAGATCCACTTGCCCTTCTCCGTGCGGGCAGAGGTGACGGGGTCGGTAGCCATAAAGACCAATCCGAAGGCAAAACCGCCATAGACAATGTGCATCAGGGGCGTGATCTGCATAGCAGCTGTCGTGCCGATGGCATTGAATACGAGAGCCATCGCAGAGGCTCCCACCAAACCGCTCAGCATGATCTTCCAACTGGCAATCCCTGTCCATATCAGGAGGATGGCTCCGATCAGGATAGCCAAAGTAGAGGTTTCGCCTATGGAACCGGGGATAAAACCGAGGAAAGCATCCATCAGGGAAGAGGGATTGCCCACCACATTATGAATTTCCGGCATATTGGCACCGGCGGTAGCTATCTGACCTAAAGGTGTAGCACCGGAGAACCCATCCGCCACCGGACCTGCACCGAGGCCGAAGGTGTCAGCCGTGCGGACAAAAACCTGATCGCCGCTCATAGCTGCCGGATAGGCGAAGAAGAGGAAGGCGCGCGTCACGAGAGCCACGTTGAATATGTTGCGCCCCGTACCACCGAACACTTCTTTGGCAAAAACCACGGCAAAGGCCGTTGCCACTGCTATCATCCACAGCGGAGTATCCACCGGCACGATCATCGGGATAAGCAGACCCGACACCAAGAACCCCTCTTGGATCTCTTCTTTTCTATACTGAGCTATAGTAAACTCTATCCCCAGACCAACGGCATAGGAGACGATGAGCTTAGGCAGTACGGCGAGAAGTCCGAAGAGGAAAGCAGGCCAGAATACTACAGGAGCATCGATGGCCATATAGTGTTGTACCCCCACATTATACATGCCGAAGAGCAGGGCAGGCAGGAGAGCCATACACACGACGATCATCGTGCGCTTGCTGTCGATGGCATCGTGTACGTGCACACCATGCTGCGATGTCCTGTTCGGCACAAAGAGAAAGGTCTCGAAGCCGTCGAAGACGGAGTGCAGGCCGTGGAGCTTGCCGCCTTCTTCAAAATGGGGCTTCAGTTTGTTCAGTTGATTCCTTAACGCTTTCAATGTCTTATGCTTTAGAGTGTGAGGGATTCGTCAATTCATTTCCTTATAGAGCATATCCAAGCCCTCGCGTACGATGCGCTGGAGTTCGATCTTGGAGGTATCCACAAATTCGCAAGTGGCAAAGTCCTCCGGAGCTACTTCATATATACCCAAGTCCTCCATCTTGTCAATGTCGAATGCTATAATAGCCTTGAGCAAATACTCCGGATAGATATCCATGGGGAAAACACGATCGTACTCGTTGCTCATGATCATAGCGCGCTCGCCACCTTTGACACGCGCATCGAGCACATACTCCTTGTTTTTGCCCTGTAGCCATGAGAAATAAGCTCTACTCATGCTGTACTGATCCAGACGGGGGGCAGCCCAGCCGAAGAGCTCGTCCACATCGTCTCCTTCAGGGATGACCGTGATCTGGTCACATTGGGCAGAGAGGAAGGGGCTTTTCTCGCAGAGCTTCTTTCCGGTGAGCACATTGCCGTCGATCACACGCTCGTGAGATTCTTTTATTGTCAGTCGGCCACCGAATGAGGCGAAGACGTGACAGCCCGGCAGGATACGGACGTATCCGTGAGCTGCAGCGTCTGAACCGGTCATGGCAATCATTCTGGTAAAGTCGACTTTGCCTGTAAGCAGAAAGCGTCCGATCACGATCAGGTCGGTGGCTTTGAGTGTCCACACCGTTTCGCCCCGATTGATCGGTTTGGTATGGTTAATGAGCACGCCCACGTTTCCTGCCGGATGAGGTCCGTGCACTTCTACGATCTCTGCATTGCGCAAGCTCAGAGACGAGCCCGGCTTCAGCCCCACATAGACCTTGCCGGCCGTAAGCTTGGCCAAGGCGTCGATAGCAGTCTGCAGAGCACGCTCTTCCCCGCGGGCGATGAAGTCGAAGTCCGGAGCCAATGGAGCAGAAAAGTTGGCAGTAATATAAATGTCGCGCGGAGCGATGTCCGGTGTAGCCACTATGTCGTAAGGACGCTGCTTGATGAAGCCCCACATACCACTTGAGAGGAGGAGGCTTTTGATTTGTTCGGCAGAGAGGGATGCCGGATCTCCGACGGAGAATGATTCGTATTCGTTCAGTCCGTCCGGTTTTACCTCGATACTCAACACCTTGCGCTTGGCACCACGATTCACCGCGACCACTTCGCCGCTCACCGGACTGGTAAACTTCATGTCCGGATATGCCTTGTGGTGCATCAGTGCTGAGCCGGCACGCACCTTATCCCCCGGACGAGCCGTTACCTTGGGGATAACACCTTGAAAATCATCGGGCACCACCGCATAAGTCGGGCTTTTGGACGGTTCCGGCAGCATTTCCGGCAGCGGTTTGCCTTTCAGATTAAGTGCAAGGCCTTTTTTTATTTTTATAACTTTTGCCATGACACAGAATTATTATTCCAATTTGTGTCGCAAAAGTAGCTTTTTCCCCTATATATACCTATAAGTATGGATGCATTTGAGGAAAAATTTCCACATAGTTTTTTCCGACCTTTTTCACCCATATTCCGCAGGTCTTTGTCGAAAGAAAGTTTTTCACACTGTTTGCCAACTGCAAAAAGCCACAAATCAGCACTTTAGAAACAGCACCGGGCACTTCCTCCCGGTGCAAATCATCCTCTCGGGAGCGAAAAGCTCCTTGCCGCCCCCCGGGGAGGATCTCCTCCGAACCATGCCCAAACTGCACCTCAAAATGACTGCCCGGCAAAGGGTGTATTGGGCTGTTATCAACCGAAAGCCGTTTTAAGGAGTAAGGAGTGTAAACCGACAACGGATTTTAGAGAAAACACTGTAATTGATCACGAAGCAGACCCCTCTTCTGTACACGGCACACAGGTCACAGCAATAAAAAGAAATGATCGTTCCCGGCCGGGAAAAGTTTTTTCTGCAGTAGGGAAAAGTTGAAAAATCAGGGTGCAATTCTTTATTCAAAGGTTTCGGATACATAAATGAAGCTTTCAAATATATAAACAAAGACTTCGTTTATATATACGAAGACTTTGTTTAGAGATTTTCCGGCCGGATAATTTATTTTTGTCGGCCGACAGGGAAACTTTTCCAGGCCTGAAAAAAAACAATCTGACGGCGAGGAGTAAATCGATATAGTCCTCTGAAAAAATGAGAGGGGGAGCAATAATTTTTTTCAAAGGCCTCCAAAAGTAAAATTTTCCCGCGCCACGTTTTTCAGAACCGCGTCGCACAATCTATTGGCACCGCAAATAAAACTCTCGGAGCCATCGGTCTTTTTATCTCCGCAAGGGTGGTAAAGTCCGACCGATCACAACAATGCCCTAAACCTTTTTCGGCTTAGGGCACGATTGGATAGAGCTATGTTTTCTGAGAGTTTCTAAGAGCTTATTTCAGGCGGAATATGACTGGCAGGTTTACCCTCGCGCGGACTTTCTTGTCCTTTTGCTTGCCGGGACTCCACTTCGGCATAGCTGAAATGACCCTGACGGCTTCTGCGTCCAATTCGGGTGCTACGCTTTTTTCTACTCGTATGTTAGTCAGTCTGCCGTCTTTTTCGACAATAAACGAAACTATGACTTTACCTTCGATACCGTTCTTTGCAGATTGTTCCGGATATTTTAAGTTCTTACTCAGAAAGTGCATCAGTTCGGACATTCCCCCGGGGAAAGATGGTGGAGTATCTACCTCGGAGTACACAGGATCTTCGTCCTGCTGCAGGGAGATGTCAGGAGCATCAGACAAGGGGGTGGGATCGCTCGCAACGGCTGCTACTACTTCCCGGACTTCGGATACGGCATTGCCTGCCCACAGCCATTTACCGCTCAGAAGCATAAGGGCAGCCAACGGGAGCGCGACAAGATACCTGGCTCCGGCCGCACGATTGGATTTCGTTTTGTTCATCATTCTAATTCTTTCTTTTAAGTCGTTTATATTGTAAGAACTACACAGAGGTCCGGCCGCGACCTCCATCGTAAATCCCAACAATTCATATTGGTATTCGCGTCTGCTCGCACCACTGAGGAGCACAGCCCGATCGGCCAAAAACTCCAAATTGCGCTGCATATCGCGCTTCAAAGCCCAAGCAAACGGATTGAACCAAAACAGCATACATGCCACTTCGGCGATCAAAAGATCGACAAAATGCGTTGCTCGGGTATGTTCTTGTTCGTGGATGAGAATATTTCGCACAGAAGGGTATGACCGCAGATCGGTCGGAAGATAAATACGTCCCCGGAAGCTGAACGGCGTCCTGACGCGAGGCGCAAAGTAAACCGGTACACCCTCTATCTCTGCCCGTTCGGCACCGCGAATAAGACACAGGAGGGAACCGAGGCGGATACCGAAACGAATCAGCAGTACGCCTATGCCAAGTAACCAAGCCAAGAACAGGCCCCGAAGGAGAGGCGAGACGGCAGGAATAGCATCCGCCCCCGCCGTTCTGACCAAAGCCTCGGGCAATACAATCTCGATGGAACGGAGTATCTCCATCCCGACCGACCTGTTTTGGACAAATAAGCCCGGCCAAGAGGGAAGGAAATAGCCCAGGAAAGGCAAGATGGCTACCGAGACGAATCCTCCCAAGTAGTAAGCACGACGAAGACGACAGTGCGTATTGCCATGGATCATCAGCCTCTCGAATATCCAGAAGAGAGCCAGTCCGAGAGAAGCCACTACCATATATAAGACAAGGGTGTATGACATAGTGCGTTCTAATAGTTTGAATGAACCGAGTCCCTACTCGCTTTCCTCTCCTTTTTCGATCATATCGATCACTTCGCGCAGATCCTTCACGGAAATATCGCTACCGACGGCAAAAAACTGCACCAGATGCTTATAGCTGCCCGTGAAGTAGTTGTCCACCATGCGGTGCATGGTTCGCGTAGCATACTCTTCGCGAGAGATGCAGATACGATATTGGTAGGTCTTCCCGTCACGAAACGGTTTGATATAGTGTTTGCGTTCCAGATTTTTGAATACCGATGCAAGGGTCGTGTAAGGAGGCTTAGGCTCCGGCACTTCGGCCAGTACCTGACGAATGTTGCACGTCCCCAATTGCCAGATGATATTCATCGTATCTTCCTCTATAGCGGTCAGTCGTTCGATCTCCTTCGGCATACTTTTCTTTTGCTAATACATTGTTACACCGCAAACATACGAATAATTCGTAAGTGCGCAAGCCTTTTCTACGAAAATTTCGCAGATATATTTATCGAGCAAGGAAAAGCATGGCTATCGTGACGAGAGCCAAAAGAGAAAGGGCCTTGGCCGTACGGACAAGAAGTGCGTTCAGCGCCGCACCCTCCTCTCGGAGAAGACGGCGGTAATTGGTCATGAAAAAAGAAAGATAGAGCAGCAGAAGCAGCAAACCGCCGGCCGAGAAGAAAGGATAAAGCACCATCATGGAAAGCAGACCGCAGGCGAGATAGAGCTTGGGGCCGAGGTCGCGTCCTTTCTTCACGAGGATAGTACGCTTGCCGCTCTTGCGGTCTTCTTCATAGTCCCGATAGTTGTTTACGATGAGGATATTGACTCCGGCAAATCCCATCGCTGCGCCCAAATGCCAAAGATCGGCGGGGAAATTTCCGGCCAGGACGTAATAGGTGAAGAGGACCGGGATCAGACCGAAAAAAATAAAGACTGCCACTTCGCCCAATCCATGATAGGCCAGAGGATAAGGGCCGGCGCTATACGACAAAGCCCCGATAGCGACAACGACTCCCACGAGCAGCAACCACCAGTCGCTAATGGCACAGAGCAGAAAACCGCTAAGGCCGAGCAGAAAAAGAAAAGAGAAAAGAGCTGCGAGAACCTGCCGCTCCGACAACCAACCTTTGGAGATCCCCCGATCGAAGCCTACACGCTGATCGGTATCCGCACCCTTCTTATAGTCGAACCAGTCGTTGGCTATATTGCTGACCGTTTGGGCAGACACCGCCACGATCAACGCCAAAACAGCCTGCATCCAGCGAAAATTGCCATCGGCTATGGCATAAGCTATGGCTACAACGACGGGGCTGACAGATGCCGGCAGCGTATGGGGGCGAAGCAGTGCAAGCCAAGCCCTGAGGCGAGAGGGGGATTCGTTATTGCTCATCTGAGAAAAGACAGCCCGGTAGCGGACGCATATTATAGGAAGAAGCCATCACGGCTCCATATGCTCCGGCCGAACGAATAGCCAGATAATCGCCGCGCTTGAGTTCGGGCATGAGCAATTCGCGCTCGAATATGTCGCTGGATTCGCAGATGGGACCGACTACGTCGTATTTTTCTGTCCGAGCCGTTGAGGGATAAGTCGCACACATCGCCCATTCCCCGGGTTGCACCAACCGGATTTGGTGATGCGCCTCATACAAAGCCGGACGGACGAGGTCGGTCATACCGGCATCCACTATGGCAAACTTCTTGGCCTTTCCTTCCTTGATGTAGAGCACTTGAGTGATCAGACTGCCGCATTGTGCGACCACCGAACGCCCGGGTTCGATATGCAGCCGGGCCTCACCGGTCTCTATCATCCGTCGATACCGCTCGATATAAGCGGCAAAATCAGGTATAGGCTCGGCCTCCGGCTCGTCATAATTGATACCAAGCCCGCCTCCCATATCTATGATGTCAGGGGAGTAGCCGGCCGTACGGAAAGAAGCAAGGATGCGATTGGTCTTTTCGCATAGCTCCTCAAAAACCTCGGCCGACCGTATCTGCGATCCGATATGGAAGTGCAATCCTCTCCATGCCAATGATCCGGACTGTAAAATGTGGGGCATCAGTGCGAGTGCATCTTCGGGCAAAAGACCGAATTTATTTTCTGCCAATCCTGTCGTTATATGGCTGTGCGTATGCGCATCGACCTCCGGATTGAGCCGAAGCAATATGGGCGCGATGCTATTCTTCGATGCAGCCAATCGTTCGATGTTCAGCAACTCGGGCGCACTCTCGACTACGAAAGCACCTATCCGCGCCTCCAAAGCGAGCAAGATCTCTTCATCACTTTTGCCTACCCCGGCAAAGAAAATATCGGAAGCGGGAAAGCCTGCCTCGATAGCTGCTTCGATCTCTCCCCCACTCACACAGTCCGCCCCGAAGCCGGCTGCGACAATCGTCTGTAAAATGCGCGGGTGATTGTTCGCCTTGAGCGCATAGTGAACGACAACGTCATGGCTTACTGCACTCCGGGAAAGCGCAGCGAGCGTCTTGTCCAAGAGCGTCAGATCATAAAAATAGAAAGGTGTTTTCATTGAAAAACAGGAAGTGGCAGGGGAAGCCTCAGGCTTTTGTCGCACGTGAATTGAAGAGCTTGTTACTCAATGCTATCAGTGCTTTTTTCTTGTCTTCCGCCTTGACGAGTACCGAGACGTTGTAATTGCTCCCACCGTATGAAATCATCCGAACCGGCACTCCTTTGAGCGCATTGATGATACGAGCCTCGAAGCCCACATTGTCCCACTCCATATCGCCTACGATACAGATGATGACCATATCCTTATCGACCGTCACATCTCCGATGTCAGACAAGGCACGAACAATATCGGGCAGATTCTTGTCATTGTCGATGGTCAGGGAAACGCCCACTTCGCTCGTAGCGACCATATCCACAGGCTCCTGGTAGAACTCGAATATCTCGAAGAGCTTGCGCATAAAGTGCCATGAAAGGAGTTTGTTGCTGCTCTTCACCTTGATAGCCGTGATGCCATCCTTGGCTGCAACGGCCTTGATGCAATCCTTTTCGGTATCCAGCGAAATCAGCGTACCGGGCGCATCGGGATCCATCGTATTGAGCAGACGTACCGGAATATTCTTCTCCTTGGCCGGCTTGATACAGGTGGGATGGAGGATTTTGGCCCCGAAGTGGGCCAATTCCGCAGCTTCTTCAAAATGGAGACGGCGAACGGGTGCCGTAACGTCCACGACACGGGGGTCGTTGTTGTGCATGCCGTCTATATCCGTCCATATCTGAATCTCATCGGCATTTACTGCCGCTCCGATCAGAGAAGCCGTATAGTCGCTACCGCCACGTTGGAGATTGTCGATCTCCCCGAAAGCATTCCGGCAAATGTAACCCTCCGTCAGGAACAGCATATCCTCATCCGGATGAGCCTCTATCATCGGCAAGAGATGCTTCCGGATATAGTCTTTGTCCGGCTCTGCATTCTTGTCGGTGCGCATATAATCCAAAGCCGGCAGCATGGCTACCACTGCGCCCATCTCCTGCAAATAGATCTGCATCATGGCCGTGCTCATCAGCTCGCCGAGGATCAGCACACGCTTTTCCTCGAAGAGGGTGAAGCCCTCCACGTCGCACATATGATCCAGGGAGTCGAGGATGGAGTCGACGGCCTTCATGGCTGTGCTCAGGGTGTCGGGACGCTTGTATAGCGCATTTATTTCGCGATGATATTTCTCTCGCAGCACCTGCACCACCTCTTTGGCCTGTGCCACATTGCGTTTGACGAGGTGCGAAGCTATTTCGACAAGCGAGTTGGTCGTTCCGGCCATTGCCGAAAGGACTATAATCTTTCTGCCTTTTACCGAAGTAATCAGTCGGGCAACACTGCGGATACGCTCAGCATCTCCTACAGACGTACCGCCAAATTTGAGAACTTTCAATTCCTGATCTTATCGTGCTAATCTATTTCCGTATTTTTTCTTGAAGCAGCAGCATCTGCCCCCAGCTCCACCAAAGAGGAGGCATCGCCATTCTTGCGGACGGCCAAAGTCCTTGCCGGCAGATCCGACAGCAGACTGCTATTATGCGTGCTCATGAGTACTGCAGTGCCCTGCTTGCTGATTTCATAGAGCAGACAGGCGATCTGCAATCCGGTCTCCGAGTCGAGATTGCCGGTAGGTTCGTCGGCCAGGATCAAAGCAGGCTTCGCCAGCAATGCCCTGGCGATACCTACGCGCTGCTGCTCGCCTCCGGATAATTCGTGCGGTCTCTTATATGCCTTTCGGGACATCCCCACACGGGTCAGAACCTCCTCGATACGCTGCTCGCGATCGGCTCGGTTCTTCCAGTCCGTAGCCCGCAAAACGAAATCCAAATTCTCCGCAACAGTAAGTCCGCTCAGCAGCTGGAAATCCTGAAACACAATGCCCAAATTCCTGCGCAGATAGGGCAACTGCTTCCGTTTCAGCTTCGCCAGATCATAATCTATCACACGGGCATAACCGGCAGAGATAGGCACCTCGGCATACAAAGCCTTCAGCAAAGTACTCTTCCCCGATCCCACCGAGCCTATCAGATAGACGAAGTCACCGGCGGAAAGGGTCAGATTCAAATTTTGAAAAATGACGTTTTCCTCCTGACAGAGGGTCACATCCCTCATCTCCACTACAAGAGCTTTATCGGCCATACTCAAATATCCATTCGTTTTTTAGAGGCTATTTCCAAGCAAAGTTAAAAATAAACCGTGGAGGACAGCCACTACCGAGTGGCTCGGATCGGTTTACGCGCCATAATTTTCCTGTTTGGTGTGCTAAAAAACGTGGCGCGAGATTTTTGGAGTTTTGGTTCGGGAAGTAAAAAATTTACGCGCCAAGACGAAAAACTTCTCGCGCGAGTTTTTCAGATTTTTGGCGCGACAATTCAGTGGTTTTCGGTGCGTAAACTTCCATTCGGAAAGGGAACGAAGATATTTTGCTCTTGATCTTGTGATTTGGGCACACTACAACATTCGATTCCTGTGTATTTTCTGCACATTCCACCTTGAACCGCAGGAAGTACAATCCTCACCTCCTTGCACTTCAATAAAGTCACACAAAGAAGCAAACAACAAAATCAAACACCTCAAACACTTATCTACTGAAAAAATATTTTTTCACAGTGTTTTTCCACAACCCAATTAACTCTTTATTCAATCTCCCCTTTCCACCCAACGGAGTCTTTCATACAATCCGCTTAGTTGGTTTTCCAACTCCTCAATATTTCTGTCTGGTAGGAGTCCTCTATTTTCCCTAATAATGTCCTCTAAATTCCTGATTTTAGATTTTAGAAAACGAATATCTTCTTCTCGTGAGCTCATGTCTTATTGATTACAATGTTTGTTTTGAAATATCTCTCGAAACTAAAGTACAGATTTTTCTCACTCCTTTTCTAACGAATGCTGAAAAAGTTAACACACGGAAGAGTTGTGAAAATTGATTTCCGGCTCTGCTCGATCTCCCCCTCCCACCGGTCCGACAGAGACTGATGCCCGCTTTCGTCAAAAAAGAGGGAGTGAAACGCTTGTGCAACTGAAAAAAGATACTACCTTTGCATCGCAATCGCGGAAGTAGCTCAGTTGGTAGAGCATAACCTTGCCAAGGTTAGGGTCGCGGGTTCGAGTCCCGTCTTCCGCTCCAAGAGGCAGTAGGCATGCGGCCTATGGCAGTCTCCTCATCCTGAAAAAGGGTGCATCTTTCCAAGAAAGATCGGTCGATAAACAGACGCCCGGGTGGCGGAATTGGTAGACGCGCTCGTTTCAGGTGCGAGTGTTCAAAAGACGTGCAGGTTCGATTCCTGTCCCGGGCACCGACTATCGAGGGAAAGACAAACAATTTTTTTGCGCGGGTGGTGGAATTGGTAGACACGCTACTTTGAGGGGGTAGTGCCGGTTACGGTGTGTGAGTTCAAATCTCATCTCGCGTACTTTTAATGAAGAGGATGTTCATTCGATTGGGCATCCTCTTTTTTTTGTTTAAGGAAGGTGCCCAATGGCGTGAAACGGTATAAATAGATATCTTTAATCTTTGTATAATAAAAAACAGGCAGAATGAAGCAGCAGGAAAGCGAGCATCCCACAAGTGGCGAAGCCATCATCATCAAAGGGGCACGCGTCAATAATCTGAAGAATATATCGCTGACTATACCGCGGGGCAAGCTGGTCGTGGTGACCGGACTATCCGGTTCGGGCAAGAGTTCTTTGGCTTTCGATACGCTCTATGCGGAAGGCCAGAGACGTTACGTGGAGAGCCTGTCTGCCTATGCGCGTCAGTTTCTGGGAAGGATGCGCAAGCCGGAGTGCGACTTGATCGCCGGTGTGCCTCCTGCCATTGCCATCGAGCAACGCGTGGTAAGCCGCAATCCGAGGAGTACCGTAGCCACATCGACCGAGATATACGAGTACCTGCGTCTGCTTTTTGCTCGTGTGGGCAAGACCATCTCACCCACAAGCGGCGAAGAGGTGAAGAAGCACACGGTGGCCGATCTGGTCGCTTACGTTTCCGATAGACCCGTCGGCTCCAAATTGTATCTTCTGGTAGGGCTGCAAGCTCCTCAAGGGCGCAGTCTGCGTGAGCACTTGCAGATCCAACAACAGCAGGGATATACCCGCGTTTTTGTGGCAGGAGAGATGAAGCGCATCGAGGATATATTATCCATGGAAGCCGATCTCCCCGATACCGCCTCCTGCTTCCTGCTTATCGACAGGCTCGCGGTGGCAGAGAATAAGGCGGACTATGAGTCGCGTCTTGCGGATTCGGCCGAGACAGCTTTTTTCGAAGGAAACGGGGCGTGCCTGCTGCGCATCGAAAGCCCGGAAGGAACGGTGGAGGAACGGATGTTCAGCAATGTGTTCGAAGCCGATGGGCGTACCTTTCAAGAGCCGAGTCCGGAGATGTTCAGCTTCAACAATCCTATCGGGGCATGCCCTACTTGCGAAGGTTTCGGGAAGGTAATGGGGATCGATGAGGATCTGGTGGTACCGAACAAGTCTCTCTCTGTCTATGAAGAATGTGTAGCTTGCTGGATAGGACCTAAGTCGCAGATGTGGAAGGACTATTTTATCCAAAAGAGTGCGCCACTGGGTTTTCCCGTACACAAGCCCTACAAAGAGCTATCCGCTACCGAACGCGATATGCTGTGGCGTGGTGTACCCACGGGAGAACCGGATTACCCGAGTGTCGGCATCGATGACTATTTCTCCATGTTGCAGAGGGATATGCACAAGATTCAGAACCGTGTCCGATTGGCACATTTTCGCGGCAAGGCCACCTGTCCCGATTGCCGTGGGATGCGACTCAAGCCGGATGCTCTGTGCGTGAGAATAGGCGGACGGAACATATCGGAACTGACGGCTCTGACCGTAGAGGAGGCTTCGGCATTTTTCGAGGGGCTACAGCTATCGGAAGACGATCTACATATAAGCAGACGGCTGCTGGAGGAGATAGGCAAGCGGCTACGCTTCCTGCTCGAAGTGGGATTGGGGTATCTGACGCTTGACCGCCTGTCCAATACGCTCTCGGGTGGAGAGAGCCAGCGCATCAGTCTGGCTACGCAGCTCGGCAGCAGCTTGGTGGGTTCGCTCTACGTGCTGGACGAGCCGAGTATCGGTCTGCATCAGCGAGATACGCATCGGCTTATCGGTGTTCTGAAGCGGCTGCGCGATCTGGGCAATACCGTTGTGGTCGTGGAGCATGACGAGGAGACAATCCGGTCAGCCGATTATATCATCGACATAGGGCCGAAGGCCGGCCGCCAAGGAGGCGAAGTGGTCTATGCCGGCGAATATGACCGCATAGACAAGGATACTCCGGGCTATACGGCAGCTTATCTGACGGGACGGGAGAAGATCGAAGTGCCGTGCCCGCGGCGTCCATGGAACTCCTATATAGAAGTACGAGAGGCCTCGAAGCACAATCTGAAAGGGGTGAATGTGCGCTTTCCGCTGCACGTACTCACGGTGGTGACCGGTGTGAGCGGATCGGGAAAGAGTACCTTGGTGCGCGATCTTTTCTACGAAGGAGTGAAAAGAATCCTCGAAGGAGGCAATACACAGGGACTGGCCTGTGAGGGCATCATCGGAGACCTCAAGTCTATCCGAGACATTCAGTACGTGGATCAGAACAATTTCGGCCGCAGTACTCGCTCCAACCCCGTCACATACATAGGTGCTTACGATGATATTCGCAAGCTCTACAGTGCATTGCCACTGTCCAAACAGATGGGATACCAGCCCTATTTCTTCAGTTTCAATAAGGAAGGAGGCCGCTGCGAGGTCTGCAAAGGAGAGGGCAGTATCGTGGTGGAGATGCAGTTCATGGCCGATATAGTATTGGAGTGTGAAGAGTGTCATGGCAAACGTTTCCGCAAGGAGATTCTCGATGTGGAGTACTGCGGCGCGAATATTTACGACTTGCTGGAGATGACGGTCAATCAGGCCGTTGAATTTTTCACCGATCATCCGAAAGCCGGCTACACGGACAAGATCGTGGAGAAGCTCGAATGTCTTCGAGAGGTCGGACTCGGGTATCTCAAACTGGGACAGAGCAGCAGTACACTCTCCGGTGGGGAAAACCAGCGCGTCAAGCTGGCTGCATATCTGGGACAAGCCAAACCCGCACCCACGCTTTTTATCTTCGACGAACCGACTACGGGCTTACATATCCATGATATTCGTACCTTGCTGCACGCACTGAGTGCTCTTATCGACAAAGGGCATTCGGTAGTGGTGGTAGAGCACAATATGGAGATGATCAAGAGTGCCGACTGTATCATCGACTTAGGCCCTGAGGGGGGAGGAGCCGGTGGGTATTTGGTGGCTTCGGGCACACCCGAAGAGGTGATGCGCTGTCCTACTTCCTATACGGGAATATGGCTCAAAGAGGTATTGGCGAGCGAACAAAACACTTAGCGTACCAATTATAATAATGAATACAATATGATAGGATCAGTATTAGCTTCAATTTTTATCGGCGCTTTGGCCGGTTATATAGCAAGTAAATTACGGAGAGGAAAGTCATTAGGCTTATTTCTCAATATTCTTATCGGTTTGATCGGCGGTGTCCTGGGCGGATACCTGCTGAATTTAATAGGTGTATATAACGGTGGATCATTCTTGGCCAGACTTGCCACGTCTACGCTCGGGGCCATCGTTCTATTGTTACTGGCCGATCTCTTCAGCAAAAAACATTGAGATTGGTCAGCTATCTATTTGGCGATTGGGGGTGCAGCGCCCGTTGCTTATATTATTTGAGTGTCTAATTATAAAATGAATGCAAAATGTTAGGATCGATTTTAGGTTCCATTATTATCGGTGGTTTAGCAGGTTTTATAGCAAGTAAGTTACGAAAAGGCCGGTCGTTGGGCTTATTGCTCAACATCATTGTCGGCTTGATCGGTGCTGTTTTGGGTAGTTTTGTGTTGAGTATTTTAGGCTTTTCGGACGGTGGATCTTTTTTGGCAAGGCTTGCCACATCTACGCTCGGAGCCATCATACTGCTGGCGATCGTAGACTTCTTCGGCGGAAAGCGGTAGGAGGGGATCATTCCCAAGGGCAAATACAATCGAGGAAAAGGCTGCGCATGGCAATCCTGTGAGCCACATTGCGCTTGTGCTCAGCCTTTTCAGCTTGGAAACTATTGTCTAATTCCTTATATTTGAACTCACAATAAACATTAATTCCTTACAGACGAAAAAACAGTTATGGCTAACAGGATAAAAGTTCTTCTGACAGGTGCCGGCAGTGCGCTGGGAAGAGAGATCTTGGCTCAACTCCTCACAATGCGCAAGGTCTTCGAAATTTCCGTTTTGGACATCAAGCGCGGGCATACGATGGCTTTCTTCGAAAAGTACAAGAAGGAGATTCATATTTTCTATGGAGACTGTTCGATACAGGACAATTCTGTAGAGGCTTGTAAGGGACAGGATTTTGTGATTCATTGCCAAAGTCTGGAGAAGGCCAATGCCGACAAGCGTCTTCGCTTGGCCGAGGACGTCAATACGATGGGTACGCGCTACATCATAGAGAATCTGGAACGGTTCTCCCCCGGCGCTTATCTGCTATATATTTCTACGGTAGGGGTATATGGCGACAGACTGAAAGCACCTATGATCAGTGCGGACAATATGACCTGCCCCTCCATGGGTGACTACGATGCTCTGACCAAGCTGCAGGCCGAAAAGCTGGTGCAGGAATCCAGCCTCGAATGGACTATCTACCGCCCGGGCATCATCCTCGGACACGACTCGTCCCTGCTGAACAGCTCGGTATTCTGTATGCCGCTGGCTACGCGTTTCGAGACGGTCCATATCCGCGACCTGGCCTCTGCTTGCGTCAAAGCCTACGAGCATAAGGCTTCCCTCTGGGGACGCACATACAATGTGGGAGGGGGCGAAACCTGCCGCATCGTTTACTCCGACTATATCCGTCGCCTGTTCAAGTTGCTCAGCCTGGGCTACCCGGAGTTTCCGGACAGAGCCTTCGCTACGCGCAATCGCTTCGGGGGGTACTTCGCCGATGGAGATGCACTGGAAGCGATCCTGCACTTCCGCAGTCATACGTTAGACGACTACTTTAAGGAGTTGGCATCCCAACAGCCTATTCTGAAAAAGCTGGCTAACAAGATATTCGGCGGTATGCAGCGAAAGAGTCTGGAGGGCAAAAGTGCTCCGCTTCGGGCGATAAAAGAGAACGACAAAGCCAAAAAGAAGTACTACTTCTAATAGCTGGCCCTCTTTCCCTCATACGACATAGAGGCGGTGTATCAAGATTGCTTACGCGACAGCAATCTTGTCGCATCGCTTTCTGTTTTCAATAAAGTGCCGAGCCTAAACTTCCGTGTGCCTACGATTCTTTACAGCCATACTTTCATGGGACGGGAGTTAGTCTCTTTATTTTCAGTAATTTTGTCGCTCGAAAAATATAATCAGGGGGAAAACAACTACTCCGCACCCTCTCGTTCGGAGATTCCCCGACACGAATCAAGCATATAATAATGATTACAGTCAATGACCTGAGTGTCCAGTTCGGCAAGCGAATACTTTTCCAAGACGTAAACCTCACTTTCACCCCCGGTAACTGCTATGGTATCATCGGTGCCAACGGCGCGGGCAAATCCACTATGCTGCGCGTGATCAGCAAGCAGCTCGATCCTACACGCGGGACGGTAACCTTAGGACCGGGCGAGCGTCTTTCAGTGCTGAGTCAGGATCACTTTGCTTTCGATGAGAATACAGTGATGGATACCGTGCTGATGGGGCACTCCGTCCTCTGGGCTATCATGGAGGAGAAGAATGCGCTCTACGCCAAACCGGACTTCAGCGACGAAGACGGCACACGCGTGGCGGAGCTGGAGGACAAATTCGCCGAAATGGAAGGCTGGAATGCCGAGAGCGATGCAGCCATGTTGCTGAGCGGACTTGGCATCAAAGAGGATCTGCACTATATGCTGATGAAGGATCTGAGCGGAAAGCAAAAGGTGCGTGTATTACTGGCGCGCGCCCTATACGGTAAGCCCGACAACCTTCTGCTCGACGAGCCGACGAACGACCTCGACCTCGAGACCGTTTCTTGGTTGGAAAACTATCTGAGCAACTTCGAAAACACTGTGCTCGTCGTAAGCCACGACCGCCACTTCCTCGATTCGGTTTGCACCCATACGGTGGACATCGACTTCGGCAAGGTGCAACAGTTCAGCGGCAACTACAGCTTCTGGTACGAATCCAGCCAGCTCGCTCTGCGCCAGCAACAGCAGCAAAACAAGAAGGCAGAAGAGAAGCGTAAGGAGTTGGAAGAGTTTATCCGCCGCTTCAGTGCCAATGTGGCTAAGAGTAAGCAAACGACGAGCCGCAAGAAGATGCTCGAAAAGCTCAACGTCGAAGAGATTACTCCCTCTTCCCGTCGCTATCCGGGTATTCTCTTTACACCCGGTCGCGAACCCGGCAATAAGATTTTGGAAGTAAAGGGGCTGACGAAGAGTATCGAGGGACAACTTCTTTTCCGTGATCTGAATTTCAATGTCGAAAAGGACGACAAGATTGTCTTTATCAGCCGAGATCCTCGTGCGATGACCGCCCTGTTCAGCATTATCAACGGAGAGATGACGCCCGATGAAGGCACTTACGAATGGGGGCAAACCATTACCACAGCTTATTTGCCGTTGGACAACTCGAGCTATTTCAATACGGATCTGAATCTCGTGGAGTGGTTGTCCCAGTTTGCCAAGGACACGAACGAAGTTTATCTCAAAGGTTTCCTGGGCCGTATGCTATTCAGCGGAGAGGAGATTCTCAAAAAGGCATCCGTTCTTTCCGGAGGGGAAAAGATGCGTTGCATGATCTCCAAGATGATGATGCTGGATGCCAATACACTCGTTTTAGACACGCCGACCAACCACCTCGACCTCGAATCCATTCAGGCATTCAACAATACGCTCAAGACCTATCGCGGCAATGTTCTCTTCGCCAGCCATGACCATGAATTTATCCAGACTGTGGCCAACCGTATCATCGAGCTGACACCGAATGGAATCATAGACAAGATCATGGACTACGATGACTACATCACCGATCCGATCGTAGCAGAGATGCGCCAGAAGCTATACGGCCAATAAGCGTCTATTTCGGTCGCAAAGAGACATACAAGCAAAGGAGAGGGGAGACAAACCCGAGAAGCATAATGGCTGCAACAGCCTGCTTTCCTTCGGGTTTGTCTCCCCTCTCGCTTTATCTATCGTTGTTTCTTCGGATCAGCTCGCGGTTCGGCTTACCAACTCCCTGTACATCCGCTTATACACCGGCAGATCCACACGGAGAGCTTCGGCCTCACGCACGACATAGCCGGTCAGCGTCTCCACCTCCGTGGATCCGCCCCGCAAGAAATCGCTGTGCATAGACGAAGTACTTTCGGGAGGCATCTTCCGCTGTTTGTCCAGTAGCTGTTGGACTACATCGTCCGGGACTTGCCCGTATTTGGCACGGAAAAGCTCGGCCACCTCTTCCAATAAAGACAGCAGCTCAGGCTCGTGCTCGGTCAAAACAGAGCCGATAGGCTTATCGAAGTAGGCCGTAGCGGTAGCCGTTACGGAGATCATCATGAATTTCTTCATAATGTACCAATCGATGTCGGTCGGATTATATGCACGAATACCCGCGGCAGTAAGCAGTTCGGCAAGGCGCACCTCATCATCCGTCTGCTCGGGAAGTCCCGAACCGAAATAGAAAAGTTCGCGATCAGCCTCCAGCGTGATTAAACCGGGAGCACTCTTGCGAGCAGAAATATAGACACATCCTTTCCATACGACCGTATCGGGCAGATAGGTACGCATGCGTTCGGCTATGTCTGCACCGTTGAGCAAGGGCAGGATCTTCGTGTTCGGCCCGATCATCGGACGGATTTCTGCTACTCCCTTCTCCATGTCATAGTCCTTGGTACAAAAGAGGATATAATCGACCGTGCCGACTTCGGCAGGATTATCCGTGACGCAGGTAGGACGAGCAAGGAAATCTCGTGAGGGAGTGACCACTCGCAGACCCCCTGCCGCACGGATGGCATCCAAATGCGCTCCGCGCGCTATCCATGAAACTTCGAGGAGGCCGTCCGTCGCAGCTGCATGGAGGGCAAGCATGGCTCCGTAGTAGCCACCTACCCCACCGAGTCCGAATACGGCGATTTTGATTGGTTGTTGGTTCATTTGCTTCTTTAGTTTATTGAGTATTTGCGACCGGAACTGTTTGCAGCTGTCTGCCGCCATCGGTATGACCGGTAAACTCCGGCGCATAGGCACTGCTCACGGTAGCGATACCCGAGGCATAAGCTCCCGAACGAACCACAACGGTGGAGTATTGGAGCTTGTAGGATCCTCTTACCAGACGGTCGAAATAGAAACGCGTGCTGCTATCCTTTATTTCCCTGTAGTAGAACGTTCCGGCTGCATAATCATAACCGGAAAGTTGGCCGATAGGTTCCACCGCAGCCGCTCGCTTATCCGTCAGGACGATAAAATCCATATCGCGATCAAGCGTAATGGTCAGTTGCGTCACGAGCCGTTTGCCAACTTCCAGCCGATCGTCCTCTTGCAGAGGAATGAGTGTTAGCTTGCCATCTATCACCTGCTCGGAGAAAAGCTGCTTCTCCACCGACAGGCCATTACCCGTAGCCACGAGATCCGCTGCCGGCGCATCGTATTCTGCCAGGAAAGAAGTCCATGCAAAGCCTTTGCCCGAACGAGCAAGTTCTGCACTTAGTTTGCCTTGCGGAAGATCTTCCACCGCAGCTATCCTACTTTCGCCTGCACCGGCAAATGTGCCCGACAAGGCAGGTATAGGAGCTTGGACAGACACAGTAGCCTCTTCCATTTGTTCTTTTCCTGCACCTAACAAGAGAGCATATACCGCATCGGAAGAAGCCGGCAGACTCGGCCAAAGCTGAGTTCTTTTCTGATTGAGGAGCCACATCTGCAAGCCTTCGATACGAGAGCTGTCCTCAGGTGTACCGATACGAGCGAAGGCTTCGATCGCCTCCGTCTGCATACCATAGCGACGGTCGCACCAGTAATAACCGCCCGAAGGCAGTGCGAAGTGCGCGCCCTGATCCGGTGTGCGGATGATATGCTCACGGATAGAACGGAGGAAATCATCGGCCAGTGCCTTACGCCCTACACCGTGGAGTACGATGGCAGCTCGCGGCATATCCAAAATGGAAATATGCGGAAGGGATCGGCCGAGTATATCGAGGAAATACTTGCGGGCAGCATGACCGCGAGAGCCGGGGTTGCGACTGTCGAGCGTAAGCAGATAGAGATAGTTGAGTGCTCGTTCCGGCAGTATTTTGTACTTACTCTTGGATTTCTTTTCGTATTCCTTCATTCTATCCATCAGTCGTGAGGCAGCATCATCGAGAGCATTCCACCCCATACGCTTCACCGCCTGAAATACCTTATGCTCCGGTGCAGCGGTAAGAGCGGAGAGACGTACCAGCATCGTCATCACATAGTCCGTCAGATAATCGTTGGATGACATCTCAGGATGCCAAGCCCACGAACCGTCAGACTTTTGCAGCCTTTTCAGTTTGTCAGTCAGCATCTGCTCCGTCCATGTCAGACGATCCGAAGCCACGAGAGCCTGCAAACGCTGACGATTGTTCTGTTCGGCCAGCATCTCCGCACGCCAAGGCAATTCGTCCGAGGACAAGGGCGATTTTTGTAAAGCGAGTGTATCCAAAGGCTGCGCCAAGTAGTGCCGCAAACTCTCACCCAAAGCAGGAGCATGCAGCAAGCGACCCGAAACGAGGGCAGCAGCAATACTATTGGCATAAAGAGCCGAAGCCACCGAAACGGCATCTTCCTCTTGTACATCAGTCATCACGGGCAAGGCCTGTACGGCCACCCAAAGCGGATTGCTCACCACCTGAAGAGCCATTGTACCCATAGCCGGTCTGCCGTTGCGATGGGGGAATAGACTATCCAGATCCACCGTTTGGGACTGTCCGCCGTAGAGAATCAGCGGTATGGTCTCCACCACTCGCTCCGTAGCCGGCAGTTGCACGATCGAGTGTTGCTCTCCATCGCTGAAGTCTTGGCTTTCGGCTAAGAAACGTACACCCAGAGCATCATATCCGGAGACAGGATCGAGCGGAAACGACACCGTAACCGTACCACCGGCTTCCACCGAGAACGGAAGCCTCTCGCCGCCCAATAGCTTGTCGGTAGCAGGGTCGAACAGTTCCATGCGGACGAAGCCCTGCTGCATCGTCTCGCTCTGGTTCCGAATAGAAGCCGAGGCAGTACCCTTGTCTCCCATTCTCAGGAATCGTGGCAAATTGGGTGTAAGCATAAAGTCTTTCCGCACCTCCACGCTTTCGTCTTTCATGCCCAACCGCATATCCTTCGTATGTGCAAAGAGGAGCAAGTGCCAGCGCGTCAGTGTCTCCGGCAGCGTGAAAGACCAGGAGACTTCACCCCGTTCGTCCGTCAGCAATGCCGGTTCGAAGAATGCAGTCTCAGCGAAATTGGTACGCAGCGAGGGCTGTTCAATCCGAGGTTCCTGCGATTTAGGTTTTGCTTCATTTGCGGCATCTGCCCGAGCAGCTTCCACCGCCATCGGGAAAGCATCGACCGATTTGGCTCGCGAAACTCCATATCCCAATATCACCGGTTCATCATAATAATCCGAAGACACATATCTATAACCGGTAGCAGACCAGAGACAGAGTTGGGGAGTTTTGAAAACAGGGTGTTTGAAACCGACTTGCACGTAAGAATCCTCCACAGATCCCGACACCCGATACCCGCTATTCGGGAAAGACAACCTAACCAAAGAAGCCGGAGAGTCGGCAAAAGAGAAGAATCGGGAGGAGAAAACAGAACTGTGCACGATCTTATCAAGAGCAGCATCGTACATCCAAGCAGCCATCATGGTATGAGAGAGCGGTTTGCCCTCCGCATCGGCGAGACGGAGCTTCCATGTCTCTTTCTCGCCGGGTCGGAGCTTGTCGCGGAAAGTACTCCACGACATCTTTATCTCTCGCTTGGGCAGTCTGCGTTCCAGATCTATGCTTCGACTATACAGCTTCCCTCCGTATACATAATAGAGAGAAACATTCATACTCTCCGGCAACGGAGCTGCCGGAAGCATCGGCACTATCTCGACGATCTCACCCGGCCGGCAAGCGATCATCTCCCTTTCGATGAATCGGCCTGCCTGAGTCAGGTCGTAGAACAGATACAACTCCTGAGCATCCGCATCCTTGGGAGTGGCACCGACCAGGATGCGGGCAGGGCGGTGACTGTCGTATTTCTCCTCCGCCACATATGTCCAAAGGCCTTGGGAGGGATTCGACAACTGACGATCTTTCGGACGGAAGAGATAAACGTCCTTCGTAACAAAGTCGGAATCCTCTCCGCCACTCTCGCCAAAACGCAATCGGTACTGTCCCGAAGGCAACTTGCCCCATTCGGCCGGAGCAGGCGTCACCACACCTGAAGCTGCGGTATAAAGCCGACCGATACGTTCATTGTTGCTATCGCACAGGAAGTAAGCGATGGATCCCTGCACCGTCTGTCCGGAAGTATTGGTAAGGGTGAATGTCAGATCCGGCAGATCGGTGGCAAGCCAGTTGTCTTCGTTGGCACGAATATATTTACCCACTTGGACATCCACCCTCTTGGGTTCTTTTCCCACGGGTATTCGGAGTACGGCGGTCTGCGTCTCGCCACCGGGGGCGGTCACATCTGCCGATAGCGTGTAGAGGAAGTAGGAATAGTCTTCCCGCCCTTCCGGCCGAGACAGCGAAACAGGTATGACGAAGTACCCCGATTCATCGACCACTGCCTCACCGGTCTGTACGATCTTATCGGCCACAGGCCTACCCCACCACCAACGCGTATAGGGGGTCAGGCTGAGCCGGTAGTTCACCGTAGCTCCTCGCATACCGATTCCGGTAAAGGTCTTGGCTTCGCCCCGTATGCGGAGGGAGTCGCCCATAGCGTATGCAGCATCGGGACTCCGGAGACCGACTTCGAATGTAGGCCGCTTGTACTCTTCCACACTGAAGGGATATGTATTCCCCTCCACTCGTAGTGCGAACAGGCCATTCAAGATCCCTGCCGGGAGGTCGAAGCTACCGGAGAAACGTCCCATCTCATCTGCCTCGCATAGCAGCCGACCGATCTCCTTGAAGTTAGCATCTTGCAGCACGACTTCAACTTCCGATCCACCGATGGCACGTGCGTCCTCCACGGCATAACCTATCCGGTCGCACTGCCCGAAGAAAAGGACTCTCTGCCCGGGACGATAGATGGCGCGATCCGTGGAGACGATATACTTGCGCTCATTCTTCTTGGAAAGATCCACCTGATCCTGTTTGTAGGTGTAAGCAGAAACAACGGGATGCGAGCGGTCACCGTCGGTATAGGGGAAGAAGCAATTGTAGCTTTTCGGCAGATCGATCCGGCCATACCGATCCGTGGGAGAAAGGGTATGAACCGATGGGCCTGTAGAATAACGCATGGAAGCATCCACCGATGCGCCCTCCACGGGCTTGCCCGTCAGCGCATCGAGTACCTGCACACCCGGCATGGCCTGCTGAGCGAGGAAGAAGAGATCCGATACATGGAGCAGACTGTATTGGGGCACCGGCTTGGTCTCTTCGAGTACACACTGCTCTGCCGAGGCTTTCACCAGATAGACCCCCTTGGGCAGATCCGGAAGTGTACAGCGGATCGAATCCATTTTCATATCGGCCCGGCCCTGTGTCCGGATGCTTTCCGTCCAAACAGGTGTTCCTTTCGCATACGAGTGCAGATCCTCCTGCTTTATACCAGCAGCTTGCAAGGCATTCATTTTCAGTCTGTACAGACTGATGAGGACAGTGCCGACATTGCGCGATGCAATCCGCATGCTCTTCGGAAGACGTGTATGCAGCCGGAGAGGATAGTCGCACTTGACGAAAGAAGCCAAAATACACGAAGCCCGAGAGTTTTTCAGCAGGTTGATACGAGGAGCCTCCGGATACTTGGACAGATAGCTGTTGCACAGATCGAGAGCAGATATATAGTCCTCTTCATTGCAGTAAGCATTCACCCGTCTGTCCACCAAATCGATTACATCGGGGAGATCCGAATACGCTGCTATCAGCTCGTCCATCCGACGATAGGAAGCTGCATCATCGAGCTTTCGACACCGCTTCTCGTAGTCCAATCGGTCGGTCTCCATCTCGAGACGCTCACGTCTGTCAGAGAGATAAGATGCTGCTTGGCGCAGTTCCTGTTCGAGAGCATGCGAAATCTTTTCGTCAGCTTCCGAACTGCTACCGACAGCAAGGGCAAGGACGGATATACAGCTCTGATAGAGCGAACGGGGAGGTGCATCACATTCTTTCGGTTGGGATTCGAACAAAGGACGGAAGTCCTCCGTTCGGGCTTGCAGGAGGGCTTTGCGATAGGAAAGGAATGCATCGAAATCTCGCAGGAAAGCGTCTTCGAACAGCTTTTCGCTCCATAGGCTCAGACGATTGTCTTTCGGATTGCCTTGGACTGCATCCATCATATACGCAGGCCCGAGCTGTCGGTATCGCATATACATCCTCAGTCGCATGAAGAGAATCATGGCCCGATCCACGGGTCTGATCCATGTGGCTTGCATGAGCTTGTCGAGGTCGTTCATCAACGACTCCTCGGGATAGTCGTTGATGTCGTTCTCCGGATCGTCATAGAGGAACAGGCTGTGCAGAAGCATGGGCACATCACGGCGAGATTCGGCCATCACCCTGATCTTCTTCAGCGTCTCAGCCACCTTGCGCGGACGGCGTTCCTGACGGTATTGTTCCAGCTCCTTTTCCAAGGTAGCATAAGGATTCTGTGCATTCATTGCAGTAAGACCGATAGTCAAAGCAAGAAATAGACTGAAGATAACTCGTATGTTCATCGTACTGTCGCTTTGGTATTTGACATATTACCCCAAATATATGGAAAGTATTGTCTCGTTGTAAACCAGCCTGTTATCGAATATCCACCCTGTCCAATGAGGCTGACACCGCCACGGGATGCAGTCCGCACACCGAGGTTCGGGCGAGAAGGCTTTGCCCCCTTAGGCGGCAGGGCGAGAGAAAAACAAAAATGGTGCGTAAAAAACGTGGCTTATGGTGGTGAAAAACGTGGCGCGAGATTTTTTTCGTTTTGGTTCGGGAATGAAAAATTTTTCGCGCCAAAACGAAAATGTTTTGGCGCGTGTTTTCAGTAATTGCGGGGCGGCAATTCGGGCGTTTGCGGTTCGTGTTTTTTCGGTTCAGGAATGCGCTGCAGAATCCAAAGGGAATCGAAAAGAATAGAACTGGCTTTAGTTTCGTATTTTTGCACGGATATGGGACGAATACTGGCTATCGACTACGGACGCAAAAGGACGGGACTTGCCGTCACCGACCCGCTGAAAATCATTCCGGGCGGACTGACCACAGTACCCACCCATACGCTGCTGGACTTCCTGCGCGACTATGTCGGTCGGGAGCCGGTGGAGCGTTTCGTGCTGGGACTGCCGCGCCGGATGAACTACGAAGAGTCCGAATCGATGTCCTATATCCGCCCCTTTGCCGTTAAACTTGCCCAGGCCTTCCCCTCTATACCTATAACGTACGTGGACGAACGCTTCACTTCGCGCATGGCGCAGAGAGCCATTCTGGAGGCCGGGATAGGCAAGATGAAACGGCGGGACAAGGCACTGGTGGACGAGGTCAGCGCAGTCATCATCCTACAGTCGTATCTGGACAATCCCGAGAGATGAACGAGACGATCCCCCCTCCCCTGTTTTGGGACGGGGTGGTAGCGATCCCCACCAAAAGACAAGAGAAAAGACAATCACAAAGACACAACGACTATTCAATAGAATCATGTTTCTTCCCATCTACCTATACGGACATCCGGTGCTGAGAAAAGTAGCAGAAGATATAACTCCGGACTATCCCAAACTGAAAGAGCTGATAGCCAACATGACGGAGAGCATGTACCACTCCGACGGCATCGGCTTGGCAGCTCCTCAAATAGGCTTACCCATCAGGGTACTCGTGATCGATGCCGATCCGCTGAAAGAGGATTACCCCGAATGTGCCGGATTCAAGCGCGTGATGATCAACGCCCATATCGAAGAGCGAGGCGAAAATCTCTGCACCGAATACGAAGGCTGCCTCAGCCTTCCGGCCATACACGAGAAGGTGGAACGCCCCACCTCCATCCGCATTCGCTATGTGGACGAGGACTTTCAGCCGCACGAAGAGGTGCTCCACGGCTTTGCGGCAAGAGTGGTACAGCACGAATACGACCATATCGACGGGAAGCTCTTCATCGACCACATCAGTCCGATACGCAAGCAGCTGATCAAAGGGAAGCTGCAAAATATCATCAAAGGCAACGTGCGGACTTCGTACCGCGTAGTGACAGCTCCGACCGGCAAAAAGCGGTAAGCCGTAGCCGAATCCATTTCTCCCCGGTTCCTGATTATGACATTCAAACGCTCCTTATTCTTCCTCCTGCTCCTGCTCTCTGTGGCTACAGCTCGGGCGCAGATAGACGTCGATCGGGTGATCACGATCGGGCGCAACGCTCTCTACTTCAACGACTACGTGGTGAGCATCGGGTACTTCAACCAAGTGGTAGGCCTGCGCCCATGGATGGCCGAGCCTTACTTCTATAGGGGAATAGCCAAGATCAGTCTGGAAGACTATACAGGGGCGGAAGCCGATGCTTCGGCCTGCCTGCAGCGCAATGCGCTCATCCCCAAAGCATATCTTCTTCGGGGCGTGGCACGGCAGAATCTGGGCAAGATCGATTCGGCCATTCAGGACTACCGCCGCGGATTGGAGCTGATGCCGAACGATGAGGGCATGCTGGTGAATCTGACCGGAGTGCTCACCGACAGCAAACGCTACGCCGAAGCACGGGAAGGGGTAGCCGAGCTGCTCAGATTCTACCCCAAAAGCAAGCAGGCACATATAGCTCTCAGCGCAATAGAGCTGGGCGAACAGGATACCGCGGCAGCCATTCGCGAACTGAACGAGGTGCTTCGGATGGACTCTCTCTTTGCTCCTGCCTATTCGCAGATGGCCATGCTGCACCTCAAGAGCAAGCGCAACGCAGAGGCTATGGCAGCTCTGGACAAAGCCATAGAATTGGAGCCGAGCGAACTGTCCAACTATATCAACCGTGGTGTCATCCGCTACCAATCGAACGACTTGCGTGGAGCCATGGACGACTACAGCCACGTCGTTCGCCAAAAGCCGAACGACAAGCTGGCACGTTTCAACCGTGCCTTGCTCCGCTCCTACCTCGGCGACGTGAACAATGCCATCGAGGACTTCGATGTGGTGATCCGTCTGGAGCCGGAGAACTATCATGCGCTCTACAACCGTGCCATCCTCCTTGCGCAGATCAACGAGAACCGAAAAGCCATCGCCGACTTCGACAAAGTGCTGGGGCACTATCCCGACTTTGTCGTGGGCTACTATGCTCGCTCCCAAGCTAAAAAGGCATTGGGCGACACTCGCGGAGCCGAACGGGACTACTGGCGCGCCTTCGACATAGAGAAAGCGGCACAGGGCAAGACCAAAAACACGAAAAAAAGCAGCTCTTCGACTTCAGCCAAAGAGACACGTGAGGACAGCGACGAAACGATAGAGAAGTTCAACCTGCTGGTCGTATCCGAGAAATCCTCCGAGAAACGCACACGCTATTCCAGTCGGATACGTGGGCGGATTCAGGACAACGACGTAGAGGTACAGCCTTCGCCGCTATTCGTCCTCAGCTACTACGAGCAGTCTTCTTCCGATGAAGTGCCGCGCATCTACTATTCGGAAGCCATTACCCGCTTCAACGATAAGAAGGTTCTGCCCAAGCGACTCAAGCCGATCAACCGTGAGGTGGCTCTGAGTCAAGAGCAGGTGGCCTATCACGAACAGGACATAACGGAAATATCAGAGAGGACTGCCGGCAATGCCGACATGTGTTTCCGCCGTGCTTTGGACTATATGCTGATACAGAATTTGGAGCAGGCTATCGCCGATTTCGATCAGGCCGTAGAGCTGAACAAGCAGTTTGCCCTCGCATACTTCGGACGAGCCATAGCACGTGCCAAGCTGATCGAGGCCCGTCAGGGAGCCTCCTTTATCCACCAAGAGGCCGAAACGGTGAATGTCACGACAAAAGCTCTGATCACGACACCGCGAACCAATGCGATGGGCGTACCGGTGGCAGCCGATGCCCCTGAGCGTAAGCCTGCCATATCGGATGTGGACGGTGAGCTGGTGATGCGCGATCTGAACCGCACGATCGAGCTGGATCCGAATTTTGCCTACGCCTACTACAATCGTGCCATACTGTTGGCCAGACGAGGCGATACGGATGCTGCCCTGTCGGACTACGACCGCGCCATCAAAGCCTATCCGGAGTTTGCCGATGCTTATTTCAATCGCGGTCTGCTGTTGCTTTCGCGCGGAAAGGCCAAAGAAGGCATCGCCGATCTGAGCCGGGCAGGCGAATACGGCCTCTACAAGGCGTACAACATCATCAAACGAATGAGCGCGAAGTCATGATCTCCGTCAATAATCTGACTGTCGATTTCGGCATCCGTCTGCTCTTCGATCAGGTATCATTCGTCATCAACAGGCGCGACCGTATCGCCCTTGTAGGGAAGAACGGTGCCGGCAAGAGTACGCTGCTCAAGCTGATTGCCGGCATGGAAGAACCGACATCCGGACACATAGCACGCCCCAAGGGGATCCGCATAGGCTACCTGCCGCAGGTGATGCGTTTACAGGACGGACGCACGGTTTACGAAGAGGTCGAACAGGCTTTCAACGATATTCGCCAAATAGAGGTAGAGGTACAGCGTCTGTCCGATGAGATGGCCGGACGTACGGACTACGAATCGGAGGACTATATCCGGCTGATAGAGCATTATACGAATATGAGCGAGACCCTCTCTCTCATGCAACAGGGCAACTATCATGCCGCGATCGAACAGACCCTGATCGGATTGGGCTTCGGCCGGGAGGACTTCCACCGCCCCACAGCCGATTTCAGCGGAGGATGGCGTATGCGGATAGAGCTGGCCAAACTCCTGCTCCAACGCCCCGAAGTATTGCTGCTCGACGAGCCGACCAATCACCTCGACATCGAATCCATCGGCTGGCTGGAGCAGTTCATCGCCACCAATGCAGGAGCCGTTATCCTCGTATCCCATGACAGGGCATTCATCGACAATACCACGACACGCACTATCGAAATAGAACTGGGACATATATACGACTACAAGACCAACTACAGCCACTATGTGGAGCTGCGCGAAGAGCGACTGCGGCAGCAGCTGCGAGCCTATGAGAATCAGCAGAAGATGATCCGCGATACGGAGGACTTCATCGAACGATTCAGATACAAGGCCACAAAGTCCGTACAGGTACAGAGCCGCATCAAGCAGTTGGAGAAGGTGGAGCGCGTGGAGATAGACGAGCGGGATCGTTCGGCATTTCACTTCCGTTTCATTCCGGCACAGCCTTCCGGTAGTTATCCGCTAATAGTGGATGATTTGGCCAAGGCTTATGGCGATCATCGGGTATTTTCCGGAGCCACATACACCATCGAAAGAGGCGAAAAGGTGGCTTTCGTAGGCAAAAACGGTGCCGGCAAAAGTACCATGGTCAAGTGTATCATGGGAGAGCTGACAGACTACACCGGCAAGCTCGAACTGGGGCACAATGTAGAGCTGGGCTACTTTGCCCAAAACGAAGCCCAGGAGCTAAGGGGGGATCTCACCGTATTCGACACGATAGACCGCGAGGCCGTGGGCGACATCCGTCTGCGTCTGAACGATTTGCTCGGGGCTTTCCTCTTCGGAGGCGAAGCATCGGAGAAGAAAGTAAGCGTTCTGAGCGGAGGAGAGCGAGCACGATTGGCTATTATCAGGCTTTTGTTACAGCCGGCTAACTTCCTTATTCTCGATGAGCCGACCAATCACCTCGATATGCGTTCGAAGGATGTACTGAAAGAAGCGATCAGGAACTTCGATGGGACGGTGATCGTAGTTTCTCACGACCGCGAGTTCCTCGATGGGCTTGTCAGCAAGGTGTATGAATTTGCCGATGGACGGGTGAACGAACACCTCGGAGGCATATACGACTATCTCCGGACTCGCCGTATGCAGACACTGACGGAGCTGGAGCGAACCACTATGATCGAAACCAAAAACACACGGGAGGCGATACCCGAAACGGAAGCCAAAGCGGACTACCGTCGGCAGAAAGAAGTAGCCAAACAGCTGCGTACATTGGAGCGAACCGTAGCAGCCTGCGAGGAGCGGATCGGAAAATTGGAGTCGGAATTACAGGCAATAGAGGTGCAACTACATGATCCGAAGCATGCGACCGATGCGAATCTGTTCGAGCGATACGCCCGCATGAAGCAAGAACTCGAAAAGGCCATGGAGGACTGGGAACAGGCTTCCGAAGCTTTATCCGAAGCCCAAGGATAATTTCAATGTCTCCGCCCCTTATCTCCTCGCCACCTTTCCCAAAAGACGATCTCGCTACCAATCCATAGAAGCCGGGACGACCTTTCACATCCGTCCGAATGCCTTTGATTTTCGCACCGTCTTTATCTCCTTTTTTCCGGTTGTAAGTACAATGAAGATCCGTAAAGCGGTAGAAAAGGGTTCTTCGGATTATTCTGGAGGGTTCAAGAATGGACTGCTCCGAAGAAGATAAAAGGAAAAAGCGTGCTATTGGGCCCAGACACAAGGGAAATAAGCCTCCAATCGATCCACAATTTGATCTATTTCCTCATGGCTCGGCTCCCGGACACCATCCAGTTGGTATTCCCAACCAAGAGCTTCGTATTTGTGCTTCCCGTAGGTATGATACGGCAATACTTCTACACGATCGATATTGGAGAAGCGAGAAAAGGCCTGTCCCAGTCGATCTATGTCTTCCGGCGAGTCGCTATAGCCAGGCACAACGACGTAACGCAATCGAACCGGTTTCTTCATCTCCGACAGCAGCTCGGCAGTCTTCAGGGTAACGGTGTTCTGCCGGCCGGTAAGAATGCGGTGACGATCGGCATTGAGCTGCTTGCAATCGAGAAGAACCATATCTACAGTTTCGAACAGGACTTGTGTATCACGATTCATGATACTGCCGTTCGTGTCGATGCAGATATGAATATCGTTGAGCTTCAGCTCCCGACAGAGAGGAATGAGGGCCTTGGCTTGTAGTGTGGGTTCTCCGCCGGAGAACGTGATGCCACCACGACGACCGAAAAAGGCTTTTTCAGAGAGTGCTCTTCGGAGGATTTCATCGCCCGGCAAGAATTTGGTTTTTTCGCATTCTCGAGCGATAGTATCCGGATTGGCACAGTAGAGACAGCGGAAGTTACAGCCCTGCAGGAAGGCTACAAGACGTAATCCCGGGCCGTCGAATGTCCCCATAGATTCGAAAGAATGGACGCGTATTACAGGGAGCATATTTGGTTTTTCGTCATTTGTTTTGGAAAAGTATGTAGAGGCTGCATCGGGCTTTCATCCTGCCCGACACAGCCTCTTGAAAGGTTTTGGGGATATTCTCCTTGTCATCCGAGATGGCTTTCTAAGAGATCCCCGACGATCCGAATCGGATCGGTCTTGTTTTTGCCGAATGGCATTCTGCTTGGAGGCAGCTATCCGTTAGCGCATTCTCTGGTGGAAGCTGCGAGAGATTACCTCCAGCTGGTGCTCACGAGAGAGACGTACGAAGTTCACGGCATAGCCACTTACTCGGATAGTCAGCTGCGGATAGTTCTCAGGATGTTCCATGGCATCCATAAGCATATCGCGGTTCAGTGCATTCACGTTGAGGTGGTGTGCGCCCTTAGAGAAGTAACCGTCCATCATGCCAACGAGGTTTTCCACACGCTCTTCCTGATTGGATCCGAGTGAATGGGGTACGATCGAGAAGGTGTTAGAGATACCATCCTCTGCATCGCGATAGTCCAACTTGGCAACGGATGTCAGCGAAGCAATGGCTCCATTCTCGTCACGTCCGTGCATGGGATTGGCTCCAGGAGCAAAGGCTACGCCCTTGGCGCGTCCGTCGGGAGTAGCACCCGTCTTCTTGCCATACATGACGTTGGACGTGATCGTGAGCACAGAGAGAGTGGGTTGTGCATTCTTGTAGATAGGCAGCTCCTTGAGCATCTTAGAGAAGAGATGCGTTACTTCCTTCGCTATCATATCCACGCGGTCATCGTCATTGCCGTAGCAAGGATATTCGCCTTGGGTGTCGAATCCCTCGGTAAGCCCTTCCGCATTGCGGTGTGGAGTCACCTTGGCATATCGTATGGCCGAGAGCGAGTCTGCTACGATGGACAAACCTGCTGCTCCATAAGCGAGATTGATAGTCGGATCCGTATCGATAAAGGCCATTTGTGCACGTTCGTAGTAATACTTGTCGTGCATATAATGGATGATATTCATGGACTCATTGTAGACACGTGCCACCTGCTTAAGTACGAGCTTATAGTTAGCCATCACCTCATTATAGTCCATCGGCGATTGATGCTTGAGCGCAGGTATGCCCGGAATCATGAGCGTTCCAGTATTCTCGCAGCGACCTTCATTGATAGCCAGCAAGAGGGCTTTAGCCAAGTTGGCACGAGCACCGAAGAACTGGATCTGCTTGCCAATCTCTTGGAAAGATACGCAGCATGCGATACCGTAGTCATCGGAATTACGAGTTGAACGCATCAGGTCATCGTTTTCATATTGGATAGAAGACGTGTCGATAGATACTTGTGCACAGAAATCCTTGAAGCCCTGCGGGAGATCCAAGCTCCAGAGTACGGTGATGTTGGGTTCGGGACTCGGTCCGAGATTGTAGAGCGTCTGGAGGAAGCGGAAGCTGGTTTTGGTCACCTTGTGACGACCGTCTGCCAATCTACCTCCGATGGCTTCAGTTACCCAAGTGGGGTCGCCGGCAAAGATGTCGTTGTACGACTCCATACGCAGGTGACGTACCATGCGCAGTTTGATCACGAATTGGTCTATCAGCTCCTGAGCATAGCTTTCATCGATAAGACCCTTGTCGAGATCGTGGCTGATATAAATGTCGAGGAAGGAAGACACATTACCAAGACTCATGGCTGCACCATCCTGCTCTTTCACTGCTGCCAGATAAGCGAAATACACCCATTGAACAGCTTCCTGTGCGGTATAAGCGGGGCGGCTCACGTCATATCCGTAAGTGGCGGCCATATCCTTGATCTCATGGAGGGCACGGATCTGCTCGCTCACCTCTTCACGCAGACGAATGCGCGCCTCTGTCATCGGACCGGTCAGATCGTGAAGGTCTGCTGTCTTGGCTTCTACAAGACGGTCGATACCGTAAAGGGCCAAACGACGATAGTCACCGATCACACGACCACGTGCGTAATTGTCAGGCAGACCTGTCAAGAATCCAAGTGAACGGAAAGAACGGATTTCTTCCGTATAGGCATCGAATACCCCGTCGTTATGCGTCTTGCGATAATGTTTGAATATCTTTTCTACTTCCGGGTCCATTTCCAACCCGTTTTCGTTAAGAGCTTTTTTAACGACCTGATAGCCTCCGAACGGTTTCATGGCACGACGTAGTAGAGCATCTGTCTGAAGGCCTACGATGGTCTCATTATCGCGATCGATATAGCCGGCTGCGAAAGCATTGATTCCTGATACGGTGTGAGCATCGATAGAGCGTACTCCATTGTTGGCGCGTTCTTCTGCCAAAGCTTTCACACAGGCATCCCATACTTTTTTGGTTCGTTCCGTAGGAGGACAAAGGAAGGAAGCATCTCCATCATAGGGGGTAACGTTATGGAGGACAAAGTCGCGAACGTTAATTTCGTTCTGCCAAAGTCCGGCCTTGAAGTCTTTAGTTTCAGTCATTTTTTCTAATAGTTAAGCAATGGTTACGTTTATGATTTTTCTCATTTCGCGGACGAAGATAGTAAGAAGATTGAGGAGATAATGCAGTCTGCAATCCCCTTTTATAGGTAAAATGCAAAACAGCTCTGCACCACCGTGCAGAGCCATTCTACTCATTTGTCTGAAAATGTGAAACTTACGATCAAGCCACGGGAATATCCTTATTTACATTGCGATAGCCTGCCAAAGCATAATAAAGCAGAAATACCAATGACAAAACGATCACCCAGTAGCTATTGATATAGCCGACCCAGTCTGCAAAATAACCTTGGATCAGAGGCAAAATACCTCCACCGCAAACCATAACCATAAAGAAGCCGGAAGCTGCTTCGGTATATTTCCCGAGACCTTCCACCGCGAGGTTGAAAATACCTCCCCACATGACAGAAGTACAAAGACCGCAAAGCACAAGGAAAACGATACTCATCGGTATGGTGTTAAGGCCGAATGATATATCAGAGCGGAAAACCGGCATAGAGGCTTGTAGTCCGATCGGGGTAAAGATAGCAGCCAGGACGAGAATTATTCCCAATGAGGATACAAAAGTCAGCATAGCCTTACTGGAGACTTTTGCCCCCACCGCAGCTCCGACCATGCGTCCGATCAGCATCAGGAACCAATACGTCCCTACGACAGAGCCGGCAATCGTAGCATCAAAGCCCAAGCCACCTTTGTCGAGAGAGGAAGTCATGTACTTATTGATAAAATCCTGAATGCTTACTTCTATCCCCACATAAAGGAATATGGCTATCGTACCCAATACGAAATGACGGAAGGCAAAAGGACTATGCGGCAGCTTCTCCGTACTGCTGTTTTTCGTGACGGCCGGCTCGGGAATATTGACGAAATAAAGCACTACAAATGCAAGTGCAAAAATGCACATGGCCAAGATAATAGCAGGATAAGCCTGCTTGATATTGGCCTGCTGTACATTGCTGCCGATAAAATAGCCTACGAGCACAGGGACGAGCGTTGCCATCAGGGAGTTGAAAGAACCTCCCACCTGAATAAGTTGGTTGCCTCGGTTGCCACCTCCGCCCAACGTGTTGAGCATCGGATTGACTACCGTATTGAGCATACACATGGAGAAACCGGCCACGAATGCACCGGTCAGATAAACAGCAAAGCTGCCCATCTCTCCGGACAGGAGTTGTATCCCTATACCAACAAATCCGACAGCAATGGCCGACAAGGCTGTCTGCTTATAACCGATTCGCTGGAGCAGCATTCCCGCAGGATAGCCCATAAAGGCATAAGCGATGAAATTGGCAAAATAGCCGAGTGTGGCCATGAAGTTGGATGTCTGAAACTGATTTTTGACAATGACTCCCATCGGACTAGCCAGACCTGTGACGAAAGAGATCATCCCGAAGAGGGCGATCATCATGATAATGGGCAGAAGAAAGTTTCTGTTCTGTTGAGTTGTATTCATCTTCTATATGGATTAATTAGTTATTGCAGACGGAATCAGTTTACACGGCTGATGGGACGATCGCCTTGCAAAAAGCCAAGGACATTATCGCAAAGCTCATGTACCATCTCGACACGAGAGTCATAGGTTTGGGTTCCGATATGAGGCGTCAGACTGACGTTGTCCATCGTGAAGAGTTCGGGGGAGGGTATGTCGTTATTCTCGAACACATCCAGTCCGGCAGCTGCAATACGCTTTTCACGCAGTGCCTCTACCAAAGCTCGCTCGTCCACCACGGCGCCACGAGCCGTATTGATCAGTATAGCCGTGGGCTTCATCATCGAAAGCTCCGCTGCTCCGATCAGGTGTCGGGTATCAGGAGTCAGAGGAGTATGAAGCGAGAGGACATCGGATTGGCGAATCAGATCGTCTTTCTCAGCAAAGGTGACCCCCTGAGCCTTCTCTTCGGCTTCGCCCAGTCGAGTACGCTTGTTGTAGAGGACGTTCATCCCAAACGCCTTGCATCGGCGGGCTACTGCCGCTCCAATATTGCCATATCCCAAGACACCCAAAGTCTTGCCGTAGAGGTTTACTCCCAAACGACAGAGACGTCCCCGCCCCACCGCTTCGCCATCGTGGCGGAAAAGTCTGTCCCACTCGGCAATACGGCGTGTACAGCTTAGGAGCAACGCCAACGCCAGATCCGCGGTAGGCTCTACTACCGCACGCGGAGTATTCGTCACAACGATACCTTTCGACGTGGCATATGCCACGTCGATATTGTTGTAACCGACAGCATAGTTAGCGATCAACTTAAGTGATCGGCCTCTCTCGATCAAATCTTTGCCGATCGGAATGTCGAACACCGAGCAGAGGACATCGCAATCGGCAATGCGCTCTGCAATTTCCTCTTGCGTAAAGTCACGCCCTTTCGGAGGGAAAATCACATCGTGATGAGCGGTAAGCCGATCGAATCCTTCGGTTACCGTGTCAAAAGCCACTAATATCTTTGCCATGATTATAACGTATGCTGCCCGCACCGAGAGACCAAATGCCTACTCCTTGCATAATTGATCCATTGCAAAGATGAGCTAAGCCTAATCCTCTATCGGACAGTTTGTACCGGAAAATATATAACGAAGAGGCTGCCCCGAAGTCAATATCGAACTCCGAGGCAGCCTCTTTTGTCAGGAGGGAAAACCCTCAGCCTCCATATCTGGAGGCTTCGAGCAGACTCCCTTTATTACTTAATCAGATACTTCTGAACGAATGCAGGCTTGCCTCCTTCTGTGATGCGGAAGATATGCACACCGCGCTGCAAACGTACCGGGAGCGTGTAAGAGCCTGATCCTGCGGGCAGCTGAGAGGTGAATACCTTTACGCCCAAAAGATTGTACACTTCAAGGGCAAGACGCTTGCCATTGCTGTTATACTGCAATGTACAAGTATTGCCGCTTTGGATAAGACTTATACGCTCCAACCCGATGTTGGTCAAGCCCGTGCCACCACCTTTGTACTTGAAGTTGACATTAACGGTAGCGAGCTCTGTGCCCGGGGCACCGCTTTCGGGGAAGCAACTAAAGGTGAAAGCACCTGTATGTCCCTCATTAGAAACAGGGAATGCATAATGCAAAGAGAAGAACTCTCCTTCACCATCAAGACCTTCCACTACAGGAGAAACAGGAACATCCTCCTGCATGCACTGGCCGAAACAGAGGGTGAAGTGTCCGCCTCCGATCATTTCTTGCTTGGTGATCTTGCCAATTACGTTGATAGGTGTAGCGGATTGATTGATAACATTTCCGGTTATATCCATGGTCTCCGTGCCACCTTCTGTCGTAAAAGCTGTGATATCTACAGTGGCATTGTTTTCCAAGATGGCATCTCCCACCTTGATCACAACTTGTGCATTGAGGGCGGCAACCAAACCGATCAACAATGCGATACTGATAAAGATTTTCCTCATATTTCTTTTTTTGTTTTGTTCGTTATTTGCCCGATTTGGGGTTGATCTTTACTTGCACGACGTCATACACTTCGAATGTCTGCGCATCGTACACAAAGGCCACAACAGAATAGTTCTCGGCCACGAAAGACATACCCGAGAGCGGTTCAGTGGCGTAATTATACGAATAATCTTTCAGATCCACAAATTCTTCGCCCCAAATACCATTAACAGCCGCACGCAACACGTGATTGTGCTCGTAATCTTGTATGGTAGCACCACCGTCCGTCTGGGGAGCGATCACTTTGTCCTCCAGCAGATATACCTGAACCATCGACTTCGGGAGTGTATTTCCCTCCAGGATCTTGCCCTTTACTGTCACTTTGATCTTTTGGGCATCGGTATACTCGGCCACGGCAAAGATATTCATCTTCGCCTTTTGGTCCATCTGTTCGGCGATAGGCACGTCCCACGTTTTGTAGCTCTTGTCATAAACGTAGGAGGAGCCGAACTTTTTGCGAGAAACCATCAAGGCAGGAAGAGGTGCATTATTGGCAAATTTGCTATAATATGCATCTCCGGCTTCTGTACGGAAAAGAGGCGGCACGAGAGATGCAGGGCCGGCATGTATACCGACAACAGTCAATCTCTTACCGTATTGCTCCTTGAGAGCCGCCAGTTTGCGATGACCTTTCGGGCAGTTGAGACACTTTTGGCCGGTAAATTCTTCGGCCAAGACATATTTTTCTGTATGCGTCTGCGTAATATCGATCTCAGTAGGATTGTCATCCGGATTGTCAGGAGTCACGTTGATCGGAGCCGGCAAGAGGGTTTGATCCTTGTCGATTATATCGCAACTTGCAACAGCGAAGACCATTGCAAGGCTCGTAAGCGAGAGAAATAGCTTTTTCATCCGTGTTTTCTTCGTTTAATTAGAGATTGGTGCTATAAGAAAGGTAGAAACCCTGAGTCTCGGGAACCACACGGCATACACCGCCCGAGCAGTTCATTCCCGCACGTGTTTTGCCCGCAGAGAAAGCCACACGGTGCGCACCGTGAGTATAGGTAATGGCTCCCATGACGTAGTGCTTCTTGGTCTCACCGATATTATACTGTTCGGAGAGGGAGAGCATCAGAGAGGGCAGGATGGATAGCTCCGCCATGCCGTAGATCCAGTCGCCCTGATCCTGCTTGGTGTGCAGGTATTGTAGTTCGGTACGAAGGGCCACCTTGTTGCTCAATTTATACTTACCGTCATAGACGAAGATATTGGCATAGATCTTCTCATGTTTCTCACCGGCAGCACCATGGAGCACCATGTTGTTGTAGATCTGATTCAGATAGGTAAGCGTGAAATTGAATCCGGGGCTTACCTTCTTGGTAATCTCTACATCTATGTCCGAGTAATAGAGGTCACCCATGCCGAAGAAAGAAGCCGTATAACCATCCGTTCCGATCAGTTCGTCAGGATTCTCTTTCAGCATCTTTTTGTCCAGACCCCGCACATGCGATACGTTGATGCGCAAGCCCGTACCATAGCGTCCGCCGAGAGCCGTGCGGCGAGCAAAGTTGTAACGCAATTCTCCCTGAAAAGCCCATTCGCCCTGAGGCTGAGTAGCATACGGGTAGATGGCCGCCAGCGTATAGGTGTGTGCTTGCGTAAAGGCCGGCATGTAGTTGATCATAAGCGGTGTAAGCTGAGCACTTCGCTTGCTGCGGAAAGCAAAGTTCTCACAGCGTTTGGCCTGCAAGAGGACGCTCATTCCCTTTTTGGAGTATGAAGCGGAGAGTAGCGCGGCCTGCCCGTCGTGGTAGATGTAGTCGTTGTCGGCCGAGGGGTCGTTGTATTTGTAGCCATACTCTGCATAGAGAGCGAGGCCGCCTTTCTGGAAGTTGGCACGTATGCCCATGATAGGCACGTTCAACGGCAGGTTGAGTCGCTTACGATCTTCTCCGACTCCTACGTATATATCCTCATCGGCTTCGTGTTTGGAGACAAACGAGCCTCCGATAGCCAAATGATAGTCGTTGTCCCGCATAGCACTGCTCCAGCGCTCCACATTCAGCTCCAAGTCCGAACCCAGCAGATAGCCACGATCGGAATTGAATACCTTGCCCGTACGATCAAAGTAGTTGCGCTGCTGTCCGGCAATAGCCTTAAGGCGTACGCCCTCGAAAGGAGCCAGCACGACACGTCCCCCACGGACTGCGTTGTCGATACCGAGGTTGCGCTCTTCGTAGGTACGGAATACCATACCGCTGCCGAACTGATCGTAGAAATCGCCCATCGTCAGCTCTGCCCAGCGATAGTTCCCCTTGACGTACATGTGAGGGATGCCGCGTCCCACTTCGGGTTCGTGTCCCGGCAACGGTTTATAGAGATCCTCGAAACGGGCTCCAAACTCCAAATAATTGTTCTTGAGGATACCCATGATATAGGAATTGCCGAACCAGGTATTCTTGGATTCCTTGGCGGTAGAAAGTAGCATGTCGCTCTGAATGCTGAAGTTGGCGCGCATCGGCTGCCATTTGTCCTTCGCATCGGCTTCTTGAGCAGTAGCCTTATTCAGCGTAGAGGACTTCATGCTTGTAAGAATACGATTACCACTCGTGTCCGTACTGTCCGCCGGTGCTGCAAAAACCACAGAAGCTGCCGGCACGAGGGCCAGCAGCATGATCAATTTACGGGTCATAATGTCTTGTTTGTCTTTCTATTTTATAGATAGTAGTCCTCCGCGAGAGAGGAGAGAAAGGTTACTTCACCAGCTCACGAACCTTTTTGATCAGTTCGGCTTCTCCGCCTTCCGTATAGCCGGTATGATTGTACACGACCTTACCATTGCCATCGACGATGAATACGGCAGGAATGAGCGATACGTTCATGGCGCGCTTGAAGTCGCCGTTGCTGTCGAGCAGCACTTCGTATTCCCACCCGTTGCCATCTGCCAACGGCTTCACCTTCTGGGCGTTTTGGCCTTCATCGATAGATACGGCTATAAGTCTTACGCCTGTCTCGTCCTGCCAGTCTGCATACACCTCTTGAATGGCCTTCAATTCGCGCAGACAGGGTTTACAGTTGGTGGCGAAAAAGCTGATGATCATCGGCTTGCCGGCATTCTCCAGCTTATTGGTCTGCACCGTTTTACCTTCAATGTTTTTCAAACTAACGGCCGGAAGCTGAGCATATGCATTCAAGCCGAACAACAACCCGATCAGGGCGATAAAGAAGCGTTTCATCTGTTCCTTTTTAGATTAAAATTATTTTGGATGCGGACAAATATAGTATTTTTTCCAAAATGCACCGTTTCCCATCCATTTCCTTACACTTTGTCATCCGCGAGCAGGCGCAGCATACCGATATTATATAGCATCAAACGCCTGCCCGACACCGACAGCATCCCGATTCACTTAAGGAAGCCAATCGTGGCAAAGACAGTCCCTGCGGACACTTCTTTTAGAAGCTATATCCCAAGGAAAGGAAAGGCCAAATGGCAGAGGTGCTGATGTAATTGTCTATGAAGGGAATTTTGAACATGGGGCTTAATCCGATACGAAAGACAAATCCCCCTTGCGGTCTCTGATAGCGGTAAGCCACCGTGGCGTTGCCTCCGAAAGCAAAACCGTATGAGCTGTCCTCTTGCAAATGGTCGTTGTAATAGGCAGACGAATGCCCTCTGGCCAGAAGGGGCACCATGCCAAGACCCAGCTCCAAATGATGATTTTTCGCTCCTAACAGCACATTGCACTCCATGGGTAGTAAGACAGCCTCAGCCGCAACTTTACCCCAAAGGAAGCTGTCTCCGGATGTGTAAAGGCCTGATTGTGATACCCCCATAAAGCCTAATCCGGCTCTAAGGCCAAGCCAATTGATCTTATCTCCCAAACGGTATTCGTACGAAGCACCTACGAAGCCTTTATTGCCAAGTAGGTCCAATGCAACATGATGGCGTTTCAATGTGTGTTTTCCTTCGCTTTGTGCCGAAAGATTTGCTATGGGGCTGAAAACGACAGCCAATAGGATCGAAAGTAATGTCAGTTTCTTTTTCATAATGGGTTTGACTTTTTGATTAGCGGCCGCAAAAATAGCAAAAAAGCGATTCGCCGAGCGACGTCCACTCTTCCCTTGAAAAAGGCTTATTCCGGAACTATACACCATATATAATATAAGAGAGGCACTTTCTGAAGTCTTCGTTCTCATCTCAGAGAAAAAAGTCAAGCGTAAAAGGCTCAAAAAACGGCGCGTGTTTCTGAAAATTTTGGCGTGTCTTTTTTTTCGTTTTGGCGCGTCTTTTTTTGAGTTCCCGAACCAAAAGAAAAACTTTTACGAACCACGTTTTTGCGAACCACACGTCTCCATCCTTTCGAACGAAAATTATCTCCCGATCCTTCCTCGCGCAAAAAGAAAAAAATGACATCTCAAAAAAGTGTATTAAACAAGATTCCAATCGAAAGATCGGGCCGGAATACAGCGACCAGGCACCGATAGCCCCTAAAATACGTATTAACACGCAAAAAAGTCAGGTGTTTTCACGTAGAAAATCCCCAATGACACAGTCTAACTTTGCTTGTGAGTAAAGGACAGGAAAAGGAGGCAGTCTAAGGTTGCTCCCTCTTTCTGTTTTTCATGTGGTTACATCTATAGACTGTAAGCAACTATTATAAAAACATATGAAAAGGAAAACACGATTGCTGCTTATCGGGATCGCTCTGATTGCAGGACTGATCCCCTCCCTTCGGGCACAGCAGATCGGGCTAAAGACCAATCTGCTTTATTGGGGCACGACTACACCTAATGCAGGATTGGAGTTTCGCATGGGTAAGAAGTGGACACTCGATGTTTCGGGAGGTTACAATCCTTTCACATTCAGCCACCATCGCAAGCTCAAACATTGGCTCGTGGCTCCGGAACTTCGCTATTGGACGTGTGAGGCTTTCTCCGGCCACTTCTTCGGACTTCATGGCATCGGAGGAGAGTACAATGTGAATGATATCGACATCCCTGTCGGTCGGCTCAAAAATCTCAACAACTATCGACACGAAGGATACGCCATCGGTGCCGGCCTGACCTATGGCTATCAATGGTTGTTGGGCAAAAGATGGAATCTGGAGGCATCGATCAGCGGAGGATTCGTCCACTTCGACTATGACAAATTCGAATGTGCCAAGTGCGGCAAAAAGATCGAAGAAGGCAAGTACAACTACTTCGGCGTAACGAAAGCTACACTTTCGCTCATATACATCATTAAGTAATACCATAATTATACTGACAAGCTATATGAAACAGAGTCGCTATATCATCCTGTCGCTTCTCTTCGGAATGTCCACGCTTGCCGTGATAGCTCAGACCCATCTAGGAGGTGTTAAGATAAGCGAGAAGCACGTGATCAAGAAAACGGGACATACTGCCAACGTAAAGATGAACCTGAATCTGACGGCCATGCCGGATATGAAGAGCAATCTGCTGATGGTGGTTACACCCATTATCCGCTCCAATACGTCGAACGATCAGGTCGCTCTTCGTCCATTTCTGCTTATGGGGAACAGACGCTACCGGATCATCGATCGTCGTATCACTCTCGACAAACACCACATCTACAATCAACCTGACACCAAACCTTCGGCCATGGTAAAGCGTCACAATGGCAAGGAGCAGAGCATGGACTATTCTGCGGCTACACCTTATAGGCCGTGGATGCGCCATTCTTCCATGATTCTTTTGGCAGAAAACACCGGTTGCGCGGACTGCCCGCTCGGTTCAGAAGAAACGACACTTACGGACGATGCTTTGGTACCACTGTATGAAGCAGACTACCGATACCGAATCATAGTACCGGAAGGCGAACTACTGAAAAAACGTGAAGAAACCCTCTCCGCTCACCTGGCCTATCGGGTAGGGAAATATACTGTACTACCGGATTTTGATGGCAACCCCACAGAACTGGCACGTATCGATAGCAAACTGAAAGAAATCAGAGGCGATAGCGACATCACTTTCGAGAAACTCAGCATGGTAGGATACGCCTCACCGGAAGGGGGTGCAGAGTACAACGTACAGCTTTCTAAGGATCGGGCACACTCCTTTGCAGACTATCTTATGCGCAAGTACCCGATCCTGAAGAATCGATTCGAAAACGATTGGAAAGGACCCGACTGGGCAGGTCTGCGCACTGCAGTGGTCAAGAGCGACCTCTCACAAAAGGCTGCCATATTGGACATCATAGACCAAAAGCCGGCCGGCGAGCGCACAGCTGCTCTGCAAGCCATCGATGGAGGCTCTCTCTATGCCACATTGCTCTCGGACTATTACCCCCCGCTTCGCCGAAGCGAACTCACTTTCCATATCGTGGTCAAAGGATTTGAGTTGGACAAAGCACGTGAAATTATCAAGACACACCCCTCTCGTCTGAGTCTGGCAGAGGTCTACGCCGTAGCACAGAGCTATCCGGAAGGGAGCTACGAACGCTACGAGACGTGGACAACAGCCGAGAAAGCTTTCCCGAAAGCGATAGAACCGACAGCCAATGCGGCCATCATAGACTTTCGTGCCGGCAGGTATCCACAAGCTCTGGCTCGCCTCGAAGCGCGTAAGAGCGAACCCAAGCTATGGATGCTGTTAGGCTTGGCATATGCTTACAGCGAAAAATGGGCTGAAGCCGAAAGCTACCTTACTCGCGCTGCTCAGCAAGGCCAGCCCGGAGCGCAGCATAACCTCGACGAACTGCGACACTATATGCAGGACAATCTCTAAATCAAAAAAGATCCTAATAAAACAATATTCACTTTTAAAACAAAAACAAGATGAAAAAGACTAAGTTTTTCTTGTTGGGACTTGCTGCCCTTGCTATGACAGCTTGTAACAAAGACAACGAAGCAGAACCCATTGTAGAAGGTAACGCTACCATTAGCGTAGTATTGAAGACCAGCAATCCGAATCGTGCTTTCGGGGTTGCAGATGACGAAGCAAAAGTGGCTAAGTTGACCGTAATGGTTTATAATGGAGAACAGCAGGAAGCCATCAAATCAGCCGAAAATGCAATTAAGGTTGAGAACATCAAATGTGGTGCAGGCTCACGTACGCTGGTCGTAATGGCCAATACGGGTGGAATGGAATTGGCTGGCAAGACTCTTGCAGAGGTAAAAGCATTGACAACTGAACTAACTGCAGAAAACCAAGAGGCTACAGGTTTGATCATGACAGCAGAGCCTGTTGACGTAACACTTGTCGCCGGCAATAACTATTATGGTTATGATGGAACTCAGGGAGGCAATCAGATTTCGCAAGGTACTCCTCTTGAAATCAAACGTGTTCATGCCCGTATTGCGTTCACTAAGATTGAAGTGAAGATGAGCGATTCTTATGTGAACAAATACAACTTTACCCCCGAAAACATCTATGCACTTGTGGCTAAGAAGAAGTCTAATCTATTCGGTACTTCATTGGCAAATAGTGATGATGCTTATTTGACCGGTTCTTTGACGACTTTCAACGGTGCTTATACCCCTGCAAACTATACTCATGTCGCCTGGTTGGGAAGAGGCTACACAGCGCCTTCCAATGATGCTCCACAAGGTTTCTATGTTTTGGAGAGTGCATACGCTCAGAATGCAGGTCTACGTCCTACCATTCTATGTGTAAAGGGTAAGCTGACAAAGCATGATGGTACTCCTTTGAGTTCTGAGGAAATGACAGCTGCATTCAATGCCGGCTGGATTGTTGCAAACAATGATCCTACGACCTATTATCCTGTATTAGTGAACTTTGAGAGCAATAATTACACCTACACAGGTGATGCTGTTGAGAAAGGGAAAATCGTTCGTAACCACAAGTTTGACATCAATCTGACGATCACCGGTCCTGGTACGAATAATCCTGAAAACCCCATTACAGAGTCTGCTAACCTCAACGTTAATTGTGTGGTTGCTGCGTGGAAAGGTGTTGTACAAAATGTTATTTGGTAATCAGCTCATCAAAGAACTTTCATAGTTTGTTTATATCGGAATACAGGGAGCGGAGTTCGCTCCGTTCCCTATATTCATCCTCTCTAAAATCGAATAGGGAAATCTGAATCACCAATCAAAGAATTATAGTTATGAACGACGCTAAGAAATATATCGTATCGGTGCTGATCTTACTCGTATCCGGAATGTTTGGCGGATGTGTTAAAGAGGACTATTCCGATTGTCCCCGTCCGTTTCGCCTCACTGTCAGGGCATGGGATGCCGATATGCAGGATATAACCGAATCCGGAGCCGTGCAGCGCGTCGTTATTTTCGTCTTCGACGAAACCGGCCGGCGCATCGATCGCCTGATGATGGACGCCGCAGAAGTGGCTGCACGCAAACCTATACCATTGGAATACGACGGGCCAACCACTGTTTCTTTCGTGGCATGGGCCAATCCCGACGATCGCATGTTGGCAGAGACAGCCGATGTGCAGAACGTCAAAGACTTATTCTTCAGACTGGCCTCTACCAATGGTATAGCCCAATCGCCTGAAGACCTTTTTTCCGGCATACTGACCTGCCCGATAGAGTATGGCTCCATCGAACAGGGTACAGACCAAACTGTCGATATCTACCGCCGTACGGCACAGGTACATATCATAATACGTGGCTATCAAGAGTGGCTGGACGCTAATGGCCCCAGACAACTGCCAGACTATGCTGACATTCTTCTGGGAGAAACTCCCGACACCTATACCGGCCTCGCCGACCTCATCGGCAATGCCGTTCAATACCGTCCCGACGGACAGATCCAAAACGGGGATTTCATTTCTTCCATCTTCCGTATTTATCCCACCCTCGACTCCACTCCTTTGCACCTCAAGCTCTATGCATATGGGGAAGAGTTGCTAAACTTCAGTGCAGGGTCGGATGGAGTGCCTTTCATTCCCGTTGTAGGCAAAATGCTGAACATCTACATAGATCTCCGTGGTGCAAACCTCAGCGTGATCGTATCCGTCACTCCTTGGGACGTAGTGCAACAATATGCAGAATACTAATCTGACAACTATTACGAAAATGAAATACTTCCACCATCCTTCGGGACTACTTCCACGCCTTCTCCTGTTATTGCTTTTTACGATGGGGGCGGTAGCATGTACCAAGGAAGATAATCCCGATCAGCCCACCTCGGACGATGTGGCAACGGTAAAGATGTCGCTTGACGACGTTGAAATACGAAACGGAGATCTCTACTCAGGTGAAGATCTGATAAAGAAAGTGCGCATATTCGTCTTTCGCGAAGGGCTAAACGGCCTTTGGGCTCTCGACAACCAAAAACTATTCATATCGGGACAATCCGATTTTCAAAATCCTTTTGCGATCAGCGCACATGCCGGGCCTCGCCACATATACGTGATTGCCAACGAACCCGATGCTCTCACGACAAAACTGAACAAAATCCTTTTCAAGAAAGAACTTGATGATATTCAGGCTCCTGATGTGAACGGGCCGATAGTCCAACCATTCACCATGACGGGGGTGGCTACGGCAATCCTTGATCCGCAAAACACTGTGCAAGCAAACATCAACCTCAGCCGCATTGCAGCCAAGATCACACTGGACATCAAGCAAGTTACTCCCGGCAGCGATGTAATCAAGATTACCAACGTGCAGATTCTTCGCAACGCCAAGAACTCTCGCCTGCTCGAAGGTAGCACGAGCAAGCCTACAGGATTTTGGAATTGGGCGAATGCCTATGATCTACCCTTGACGAACAACGGTAGTGCGCAGAGCATCATCCCGACATCTACTCCACTCTACGTATATGAGAACATGGGAATGGCAACAGACTCTTCCAACCGTGCTACGCAGCTTGTGGTAGAAGCTCTCTACAATGGCATCAAGACGCGCTACTATGCCTATGTGAACGATCAGACCACTACGGCCGATCATCACTACGCCATCCACCGCAACCACCATTATAAACTGGACGGGACAATCACAAAAATCGGCGAATTCAGCAGCTTGCTCCTCACGACCACAGTCCTTCCGTGGACGGTAGAGAACTTGGATCATGGTTTTCTCGTACCATATTTTGCGCTAATTCAGCCGGAGAATATCCTCGAACTCCCTCAAAACAACGTGACCATCTCCAACCCGCTTACCATTCAAATCAAAATCAAAGGAACAGATGGCAGCCAATGGCATGCGACACTCGATAACGGATTGGAATTCGGATTCGATACGGTCAATGGTGTAAACACAGGGGAAGCTGATGGGTATACAGGATACACTGTTATCGTTAAGCCACTGAAAGCACCTACGAACCACGACCGACAGGCGAAACTGTACTTTACCGTGAATGGAAAAAAGGTAGTTCTAAAGAAAGGTAATGGCGTCCAGCTGACAGACATTACCATCGTACAACAAGGGCACTAAAGGACAAGAAGAAACTAAGATGAAAACGAAACTTAAGATAAATCTATTGGCTATACTCTTTGTCTCTATTGTGACAGGGTGTATCCACGAAAAGGTAGGCAATCCTGAGACAGATCCGTCTTCGCTTATCCTAAGGGTGCAGCTTTCGGAAGGAGGGGAAGGGCGTAGCACTGAGGCAGGAGAGACCTCTTATGGAGAAAATGCGATAGAGCATTTGGCTGTGGTTTTCTACCATGGTGGAACAAAGGTATGGGAAGCCGTTCCGACAGTACAGTCCGTAGGCAATTATATAATCCCTGTACCTCAACACATGTACGGACAGTTCGATGGCACGAAAGAATTTAATATCTACTTAATCGCCAACGTTCATGGTTTCGCCGGTCCCAATTCCGAGACAGATCTTCCTAAAAAGGTAATCAGCAATGATATTGCCGTTTCCTCATCTTCCGGGACACCTCCCGACAAGTTCGCCATGTACGGCTTTACGTCGAAGCAGATCAATATGGCGACATCCGAAGGCAAACAGCTTGGCAACATCAATCTAAAGCGAGTGGCGGCAAAAATCAGGTTGAAAAGTCCAACAGTTATCGTTGAAGGATACACGATGGTAGGGCTTCCTCAGGCCAAATACAGGAACTATGTGAACAAGGGGTATCTGCAATTCGAAGGTATTCCGTCAGGAGCCGATGCAGGTGGTGTCATTCCTTATAAGGAGCTGAACGAAGCAAATGGGACAGTTCACTTTTACTCCTATTATAATCAGTGGGAAGAAACCACTCCCGCAGATCAGCGGCCCGAGCTTATTCTGATGATCAAGCTTAAACAAGATGGTCAAACAGACAATCTGGCCAAAGCATACTATTACAGAGTTCCCATCAACGCTTCGGACAATAAAATCCGCAGCAACTACCTCTATGACATGAGTGTGACGATAGAAGTGCTGGGAGGCCTGGAGGAAGAGAACCCGATAGCACTGAACGGTACATTCTGCGTTTTACCATGGTCAGAGCATGCGGACGACCAGACTCTCCCTGACACGCAGTATCTGGAGGTAATTCCACAAGAAAGCGTAATGAATCTGATCACAGAGACCCACCTCGACTATAAGAGCTCTTCCACAATTGAAATTAAGGATGTCAAGGCTTCTTACACTTTTGTGAATGGAGAAACCGGAATAGAAACAACAGTTCACTACCATCCTAATCAGACTGCACCGGAATCGCACATCGGTCAATTCCCGATCGTAACGGAAGAATCAGGTAAGATCAAGGTTAGCTCGATCCTTCCGGTCAACAACGTTCCAAAGAAAATCACTTTTACAGTGAAGAATCTGAAAGGCGGGCTAATGAAGCAAGTTACGATTGTTCAAAATCCGTCAGAATATGTAGTCCACACAATGGGTACTGCATCCTCTTGGCAACTGGGAGGAAACCTTGCGCCCGGGCTAAACAACAAAGCGATTTATCACATCGTCATTCTGGCTCCCACAGGAGATATGGTGACCGGATTCCCCCCGAGAGAAAACAAAGACTTTTATTATCAAAACAGTCCGGGAATTCCCAGTGGTTTGGCATACAGTGACGATGTAACCAATAGTTCAACAGAAACATCCCAAATGGTATCACCTTCTTTCGAATTGGCCTCTCAGTTAGGTGCGACTGTCATACAACCTTACGAAAAGGTAATAGGCGGGTATAACATCCATTCGAACTATGCGTCAGGAAGTGCCACGACTCGAAATGCATTAGGGACTTGTGCTGAATATTGGGAGAAACGTGTGGTCAACGGAGCTGAGGTTATCTTAAACGATTGGCGCTTACCTACCAAAAAAGAAGTGGAATTAGTGTATAGACTGCAAAAAGACCCAAAGAGTGCTGTGAAGGCTATCATGACCGGTAAATACTATTGGAGCAACCTCAAACATCCGGCCATTCACAACCCCGATGGAGAATTTGTGAACAACGTTTCAGAAAGCAGAGCGCACGTCCGCTGCGTTCGAGATGTGAAAGACGATATCAGGAAGAAAAAATGAAGAGAACGATGAAAAAGTTTCAGTATATACTTTTGCTATTGCTACTCACATCATGTGTAGCAGATCGGCACGAGCCCTGTCCCGGACAGATGGTGGAGGTCAGAGGAAGCATAATCGCGTCGGAATACCCTGTCAGGATAGCCACTTTCAACAAAGAGAATGCGGTAGAAAGTCTCGAGCTCTGGGTCTTCGACGAAGATGGCTGTTTTCTGGAACGAGCTGCAGCAAATATTTCAGGACAAAATTTCACTGCTACTATTACCGCTTCTGATAAAAAAAGAACCATTCACTTCATAGCCAACTATAACTTGCTGAACCCACAGACGTGGGTAGGTCACAGCCAGAAAGAGATGGTGCCTTCATTTTCTGTACAGGACGACCAAGAGACCATCCGGATGTGGGCAAAGAAAACCTATGACACAGGTATAGCAACCGCTACAGATTTGGGTCAGATTAAATTACTCCGCAACATGGCCAAGTTTGCCTTGTACGTTGCAGAGCCTTCTCAGAGCAAGTTATACGATGTATCCTTTTCATTGTACAATTCTCTGAACAAAGGCACGTTGGCTCCTTTCAACCCAAGTACCGGCGAGTTTGTCAATGACTATGTTACCGAGCCGGCCGGCACGACCTTTGCGGCTCCTCAACATTTCAAACCGGCGGGAGACAACAATTTTTTCTATGGATTTGAACGTCAAAATTCCATACAAACAGAAATCACCTGCTTGATTGTGAAAGCCAAATACGAAACCCCCTCCGCTGCCTATAGTTATTATAAAATCGACTTGGTCAATGCCGACAAAGATCGGTACGATGTAATTCGAAATCATTTTTATAAAGTCAGTATCCTGCAAGCCAAAACGGCAGGGTATCCCTCCATCGAGGGAGCTTTACAAGGAGCTGCAGCCAACAACATTGCACTCAGCCCCGAGGTGCAGGTCTTCCCCTCATTCTCGGACGGTACCGGCCTGCTTACTGTGAACAGTACTTATATGGCCTTTGTCAATAAGGAAGCTACAGGCTATATTATTGCCTCCTATACTCCTCAGGGGTCAACCACTGCGGAGAATAACAAGATAGTCGTAGACAATGTGACTCACATAAACGGACAAGCGGTGATGGGCGTTCCGGTTAATGATGGTAATGGGAAGATTACCCTAACATTGAATCAGAACCCACCCTCCACGGGAGCCTATATAACAGATATAGTATTAGGTATCACCGGCAATCCCGACCTCAAACGAAAGGTTCGTATTGTGGTTCGCAATCCATACTCCTATGATCTTTTTCAGGCAAACGGACAAGCGGCCTCGAACAATGTAGTAAATGTAGCTTTGCCTACAGGGCAAGCAAAACCTCTGACAGTCAAGGCGAAACTACCGGAAGTGTTTAATGAGGCTCTGCTACCTATTACGTTCAAAGTCTTTACAGAAAACTTCTACCCGGCTAATCCCGGGATGACCATAGGGATAGAGGGAGGAAAGACCTTGTACAAATACGTATTGACGACAATGCCTCAGAACAGGGAGTTCCAGCTTCCTTTCAAGTCAAACAAAGTGGAATCGTCCGAAGACATCATCGTCAAGATGAATTACTTCTATGACCAAAGGATTCAAGTGACAAATTAGATCATATTTCATTCTCTCCTTATAAATAATCGGGACACAGAGCGGCATATCCACGCTACGCTGTGTCCCGATTACTTTTGGGGAAGTATTCGGCAGATCGTCATACCCTCTACTTTACTGTGATCCCGGTGAGATGTTGCGCCCCGACTCTGTCCGCTCCGTCACGTCCTCCTTTGGGAGAGTATTTGCCATGAGGCATATCCTGAAGGATGAAAGCATTGGCCTTTCTGGCAGCGACCACCTTATCCGTTGCGGCAGTAGCAAGGCTATTGGCAAGCATATCGATCAGAATACCATTGCCGCTGCTGATAGAACAGTCCACAGAGACATCGGCACTGCGGCGGAACAGCTCCTCATTGGTTTTGGCCGAGCGCAAGATGTATTCCACCTGTACGCTGACAGTGGAGACGAGAGCAGCTTTAGACCAATTCTTGATTACAGTGAAAAGTACCGCATCGGCCTGAAACACATCGTAAAACGGCTTGAGATCACCCTCCAAAAACAGCTCGGCATCCGCAGCACTCTCCTGACGTAAAAGCTCCATGGCGAGGTACGGGGAGAAGACGTAGAACCCTTTCTCCACCAAAGGCATCGTAAGCGTGGAGAAGAAATAGTCCTGCGCCTCTACGTGATTGGTCTCATTGATCGGCGGCATAATGAGGATAGCCACGGGAGACTCTTCGTACATCTTAGAATATACTACTTTCTTGATCGACTCTTGCGCATATCCGCTTCCGGCCATGGAGAGGGAGAGGAGGGCGCACAAAGCGATAGTACGTGAAAAAGCAGCTCTGATCGGCATTCTCATGGGTTCTGTAGTTGTTCGATGATTCTGCTGACAAATAAATTGCTTTCGGGATAAAGGGCCATCTCCATCTTGAGCATCCGGATGCCCTCTTCTATCCGTCCTTTCTTGACGAGGAGATAACCGTACTCGGCATATACACCGGGGGGAACAGTCTTGCGTATACCGCCCTGTTCCTTGATGATTTCCTCATAGGTTTTTAATAGCTTTTGTTCGGCCTCGGGTGTCTGTTTTTTCGAGTATGCATACGATTTTTCCTCATAGCCATGCCAAGAATAGAGCGTCTTGGTACTACAGTTGGAAAATGCGAAAGCGACGAAACTCACAAGACCGGCAAGTAGAATTTTCTTCATATCTGCAGAGTATTCGGATTACATCTTTTAGGCAAGGGCAAAGGCAGTCCGACTCTTTGCCCTCAGCCTCTACATTTCGGCTATGGCAAATGGATCATTTTCCCATTATTGGTCGATACGAATATCTGCTTCTCATAGAGTCGGACTCCGGATCGGTCTGTGACGACTACCGTATGCTTGCCCGGACTTACGACTATGCGCTTGCCTTTGCGCACGGCATGCTTCTCCTTGATGGGCACTGCCTGCACAGCAGAGTCGCCATCGATGGTGACGAAGACGGTCTTACCCAGGTATTGCTTGCTTGCAGTCACGATCAGGTAACTCTCGTCCTGCATTCCATAACTGGCCGATGCCACAGATCCGCAGGAGCTGAAGGCTGCCACACTCGTCACGAGGACGAGCAAAACGAGGAGGGAACTGATGATTTTTCTTTTCATAACGATCTGATTTTGAAAGAACGGTTAGCGTGGTTGTTCGATGTAATACTTGTCCGGCTCGCTTGCGTCGAATTGGCCGCTGACCAGCGTGGCAATGGCAAATTCCGTCTCCTGTGTATCGCCGCCTACGGCCTCTACCCTGATGGTAGCCACTTTCTTGCCGGGCAGCTCAAATGCGACTCCTGTCTGGGGATTTTTCACCTTCTTGCCACGGAGCATAACATCGAAGAGGTCTCCCTCCCGAAGGCCTTGCGACTGTCCTCCGGCTATAATGATGCCATCCTCATCGACATTGAGGAAGTAGGTACGCCAGGGTTTGTCCGTACACTTGTTTATTATATTTTCCACCAGCATATCTATAGCAGCGGATATGGCTTTGTCGCTGAGCGTAGCATCGAATCCGGCCTTACCGCCGAAGCCCAGCGTGGACTTCGTGGTCGTCTCGGCCGTTCCCTTGCCCTCTTCCGAATAGATGATCATACCGGTAGCCACATCTACGATCCTGATACTTACGCCGGCTTGCACGATCTGGCTCTTAGTGGCAGTAAAGACACCGTCATTGCCTGTCGTCTTACGGCCGAATTCCGTTATCGACCCAAGAATGAGGTAGTCCGCACCAATGGTCTGCTTGGAGGCAGCATTGTTCTTCAGCTCTTCCTCTATCTTGTCGAGATCTTCACGCTCAAGCAGGATAAACTTCCCCGTACCGGCCAACTTAGTCGATAAAATATCCAACGCCTGCTTGGCCATGGGATCGCTGTCTCGGTCATAGAAGATGCCTTTTCCATACTGCGTTTCGTTGGAGAATCGGCTAATGGCCACTTTCATTTTCAGCGTTCTATTTTGAGTGGTTCCGGCTTGCACGGAGGAAGATTGTGCGCCGGACTGTGCTTGTAGCATGAGTCCGCTGACACTCATCAGTAGTGCGAGAAGAATAGTTTTCATAAGCTCTCTTTTTGTTTTTTAGCTATCTGCGTTTTTATTTGATATTGACAACAAAAATAGCCAAACTTCGTTTTGAAAAATGGTTTTCCGGAAAAGGAAGAATCGCATTTTCCTTTTGAAAGAAAGACACGCATAAAAGTATGATCTTCCAACCGTTTTATTTGGGCCAAGCAGCACTTCGGATAGAAAAAAGCCACTCATACGACTCCCTTTCGAGGAATCATATGAGCGGCCATACAGAGAATGCTGAAATACTCCTTATCGAGAGTAGAGATTATTCTTCCAAAAGAATCTCAAGCACTTTGGCTGCCGAGTAGGCCACGGGGGTACCGGGGCCGAAGATGGCAGCGACACCGGCCTGATAGAGGAAGTCGTAATCCTGCGCCGGTATAACACCTCCGGCTGTCACCAGAATATCCGGACGGCCGAGCTTCTCCAGCTCTGCTATTACCTGAGGGATCAGCGTCTTGTGACCGGCTGCCAGAGAGGAAACGCCCATCACGTGCACGTCGTTTTCCACAGCTTGACGAGCGGCTTCTTCCGGTGTTTGGAACAGAGGCCCCATATCGACGTCGAATCCGCAGTCGGCATAGCCGGTAGCGACCACTTTGGCACCACGGTCATGCCCGTCCTGCCCCATTTTGGCGATCATGATACGCGGCTGACGGCCTTCTTTCTTTGCAAACTTCTCTGCCAATTCTTTGGCATGGGCGAAGTCTTTATCTTCTCCCGATTCGGATGAGTACACGCCTGAAATAGTTCTGATTACTGCTTTATATCTTCCCACAACCTTCTCACATGCGTCCGAGATCTCACCCAAAGAGGCACGCAGCCCTGCAGCTTTGACCGCAAGGTCGAGCAGGTTGCCCTCTTTCGTCTCCACGCATTTGGTGATAGCCTCAAGGGCTTCTTGCACCGCTTTCTCATCACGGTGAGAGCGGAGATCGTTGAGGCGCTCTATCTGCTGCTTACGAACAGCCGTATTGTCGATCTCAAGAATATCTATAGGATCCTCCTTAGGCAGACGATACTTGTTTACCCCCACGATAACCTGCTGGTGCGAGTCGATACGAGCCTGTGTACGGGCAGCAGCTTCTTCGATACGCAGCTTGGGTAGTCCGGTCTCGATGGCTTTTGCCATTCCGCCCATCTCTTGTACTTCCTTGATGAGTGTCCACGCCTTGTGTACGAGTTCGTTGGTCAGGCTTTCCACATAGTAGGAGCCGCCCCACGGGTCGATCTCCTTGCAGACGAGGGTTTCCTCCTGAATATAGATCTGGGTATTACGTGCAATACGTGCCGAGAAGTCCGTCGGCAGGGCGATGGCCTCATCGAGAGCATTGGTGTGCAGCGACTGGGTATGCCCCAAAGCGGCTGCCATAGCTTCGATACAGGTACGTCCGACATTGTTGAACGGATCCTGCTCCGTCAGCGACCAGCCTGACGTCTGGCTGTGTGTGCGCAGAGCCAATGACTTGGGGTTCTTCGCCCCGAAGCTCTTCACGATCTTGGCCCATAGGAGGCGTGCCGCACGCATCTTGGCGATCTCCATGAAGTGATTGACGCCGATGGCCCAGAAGAATGAGAGACGAGGAGCAAAAGCATCCACATCGATACCGGCATCGATACCGGCTTTGAGATACTGCATACCGTCTGCCAGCGTATAGGCCATTTCGATGTCGGCGGTGGCTCCTGCCTCTTGCATGTGGTAACCGGAGATCGAGATCGAATTGAACTTGGGCATATTCTGAGAGGTGTACTCGAAGATGTCGGCAATGATCCGCATCGAGAATTCGGGCGGATAGATATAAGTGTTGCGCACCATGAACTCTTTGAGGATGTCGTTCTGGATCGTTCCAGCCATCTCTTCGAGCTTCGCGCCCTGCTCCAGTCCGGCATTGATGTAGAAAGCCAAGACGGGCAAAACGGCTCCGTTCATCGTCATGGAAACGGACATCTTGCTCAACGGAATACCGTCGAAAAGGACTTTCATGTCTTCCAGCGAGCAAATGGAAACACCGGCCTTCCCGACATCGCCCACCACGCGCGAATGATCCGCGTCATAACCGCGGTGCGTGGCCAAGTCGAATGCCACGGACAGACCCTTCTGACCGGAGGCCAGATTGCGACGATAGAAAGCGTTCGACTCTTCCGCCGTGGAGAATCCGGCATACTGACGAATAGTCCACGGACGCATGGGGTACATACCGCTATAGGGGCCTCGCAGGAAAGGAGGCAGGCCGGACACATAGTCGAGATGCTCCATGCCCTCGAGGTCATCTTTCGTATAGAGGGGCTTTACCATGATTTGCTCCGGAGTACGCCAGTCAGCCACGATGCCCTTTTCCTCCGCCCAGCGTGCAGCATCCTTAGCCACGAAGCCGGCGGACTTAATATCGATGTCTTTATAATTAGGTTTCATCTTTGATTCTTTGCTTTAGGGATGGATACTACCGAATACCGAATTTGTCGTTGAAGGCACGAAGCGTTTCGAGGACATTGGACTTCACATGCACATAGTTCCGGATGCCTTTGGCCTCAAGATCCGCCATACAGGCCGGTGCACCGGCCACTACGAACTCGGCACGGCCGGCGAGATAGTCGAATGCAGCCGGAGCATACTCGGCATATTCATCGTCACTGGAGCAGAGCACCACAATATCGGCTTTCGCTGCCAATGCTGCATCCACACCTTCTTCCACGGACTTAAAGCCCAAATTGTCGATCAATTTGTAGCCGGCACAGCCGAAGAAGTTGCTTGAGAACTGTGAGCGTGCCAGACGCATGGCCAGATTGCCGATAGTGAGCATGAAGACGACAGGCGTTTTGCCGCTCTTTTCCGTTGCGAGACGGAGAGTTTCGAATTCGGATGCTCCTCGACTGAAGTTCAGGGGTTCGATGGATTTGACACAGTTGCAGTCATGCTCTCCCTGAGCAAGAGTAATCTTGTCGCCGGCAACTTCCGTGAAATTGGGGAACTGGTTGGTCCCGAGGAAGATCTCGCGGCGAGTCGCCACCGACTGGTGGCGTTTGATATTGCTTGCATTGACGGCCTTCTGAACGCTTGCCGTCTCAGCAGCCTGAGTGAAACCGCCTGCATCCTCTACGGAGAGGAACAGCTTCCACGCTTCCTCTCCGATGGAATTGGTCAGCGTCTCGATATAATAAGATCCGGCCGAAGGATCGATAACCTTGTCGAAGTGGCACTCCTCTTTGAGCAAAAGCTGCTGGTTGCGAGCGATACGCTCCGAGAAGTCGTCGCTCTGCTGATAGGTGACATCGAAAGGCAATACGGTAATGGAGTCCACTCCGGCTATCGCTGCGGACATGGCTTCGGTCTGCGTACGCAGGAGGTTTACGTGCGCATCGAAGACGGTCTTGTTCCACATGGATGTCGTAGCATGCTGGTGGATCTTGGCCGTTTCGTTCTTGTACTGATCGCCATACGAGCCGACGATCTGAGCCCACAGCCAGCGAGCGGCACGGAACTTGGCTATCTCCATGAAGTAGTTGGATCCTATACCGAAGTTGAATTTGATGCGTGAGGCGATTTCCTCCGGCTTGTAGCCGGCATCGGTGAGCTTGTCCAACAGCTCTGCACCCCAAGCCAAAGCATATCCCAGCTCTTGCGTAATGAATGCGCCGGCATCGGACAGATTCACGGCATTTACATTGAGCACCCGGAAAGCAGGCAGTTCGCGTGCAGCATCCATGACGGGGAGCGTCATCTTCACCCAATCGGGATTGGATACGCCACGGACAAGCTGCTTTTTGAACGGGTCGTAGCTGACCGAGCCGCGACATTTATTCGGATCGGCACCAACCTTTTTGACATATGCAGAGAATGCTGACAGCAGGTCTGCGGCACGTGTGATACAACAGTTGAAATTCAATTCCACGGCTGTCAGCTCTATGTCTTTCAGCAAAGCAGCCAATGTATCTACATTGATATGAACCTTTTTCAGGTAGAAACCCAACGAGTCCACACCCTTGTTGAGCAGGTCAAGGGCTTTCTCATTGGCTTCTGCCACATTATCCCCGACAACGATGTCTTGGCGTACGAGCCATTCGTTGTGCATTCGGGTGGATCGCACATAAGGGTATTCGTCAGGAAGAGAAGTCGTTGTCTTCAGATCCTCGATGTCCTCTCTGCGATAAAACGGATTGACATTAAAGCCCTCGTTCGTCCGCCAGACAAGCTTCTTCTCAAAGGGAACCCCCTTGAGATCGGCCGTTATCTTATCAATCCAGGCTTCTCTCGAAACCGGAGGGAATTCGGAAAAGAGCTTTTCTTTTTCTTTTGCCATAATTTTAACTTAGAGTGAGTATTGTGATACTTTATTTTTCCGACTGTACTACTTTGTTTATACTTAACAAAGTAAGCTAATTTACACTTACGAAGTACATTTTGGAGAGAAGAATCCTGCACTCTCCGGTCTCAAGTACAACGGATACATCATTTCATATCCGGTCGGTTTGCGCGCCGGAATTTTCGCATTTGTTCCCCACAAAAACATGGCGCGAGAATTTTTTCGTTTTGGCACGGCAATTAAAGAATTTACACGCCAAAACGAAAAAAATCTCACGCCACTTTTTCAGGAAACACGAGCCGCAATCAGAGAATTTTTGGTTCGTATTTGCAAGATGTCCGCATTGCAGACCTCTCGGCAAACAAGAACAAGGATTAAAAGTCGAGCAAGCGATAATGTGAGCGGGTGTGGCTCATGCTCTCCGGCAGTTCGTAATGCCACCACTCCCTGCGATAGGGTACCAGCCCGACCGACTTCATTATGCGACGTAGCAACCGGCGGTTCCGGACAGCCTCTCGGCTGATCAGGCCGTCTGCGGCCAAGCGTTCTTCCTGACCCACATGTGCCGCTCGGCCAAAGTGATCGACAGGAGTGCCCATATCCAACGGTTTTCCATCACGATCCACGATGGTAAGATCTACAGCGACTCCGTAGTTATGCTTCCCTCCTCTGTTTCCGTTGGCTACATAGACAGCCTTGGAAGTTCCCTTCACGAGGGTGTACATACGCCTCTGTATGCTGATGGGACGGGATGCGTCGTAGATGAGTAGAGAATAGTCCGGATATTCTTTGCGTAGCAGTCGCTGCGCTTGACGGATGCGTTCGGCAAAGCCCTTTTCGAAATAGGCTTTATCGAAGTCGCCGTACATATCTTCGCCCACAAAGTTGTCCGTCGTGGAATAAATGAGAGCGAGACGAATCGTAGTGTCGAGACGGTGAATATCAACGTAGCCTCGTATGCGGAAATCTTCTTCGGAGAAAGTCTGCGCACAGAGCATCGTATTCAATGCCATCGCGACTGCAATACCGACAAAGAGACGACACATCGAACCGGACGAAAGAGAGAGAGAAAAAACGTCTTACCGCTGCTTGAGAATGGAGTTCAATACACGACAGGTACAAATCAGCTTGCCACTCTTGGTCGAATAGATATTGATACTCCATACATGTGTGCTGCGTCCCTGATGCATAATGGAGGCTTCACCCCGAAGCACATCGCCTTCAAGAGCCGAGGATACATGGTTGCCACTCACCTGCAATCCCACTTGTATCTCTCCCGGATTGCAGAGTGCCACGGAACCGAATCCGGCCAGGGTCTCAGCAAAAGCCAAGCTGGCCCCTCCATGCAAAATACCCATAGGCTGACGAGTGCGGATGTCCACCGGCATCGTTGCCTCGACGTAGCCACGCGCTATCTTGGTACAGCGAATGCCAAGGCTCTCCATGAGCGTACCCGGGACAATGCTATTGACGTCTTCCACCGAGAACGGAACAGCTTCATATTCGTGTCGGATATACTTGTCCACCAAGTGAGCGACACCGTTCTCCTCGTTGCTCGTCGTAATATAGTCGGCACAGGCTTTGACAGCCTCCCGAGCATTAGCCACTGCCACACCCAAGCCGGCCAGTTGGATCATCTCCACATCGCAGTAGCTGTCTCCGACCGAAACAAGTTCCTCTCGTGACAAATCCAGCTTGTCCAAGAGGTCGGATATGGCTTTTATCTTCTGCACCTCGGACGGAAGGCACTCAAGCAGCGTTTCAGAAGAGCGGAATACATTCAATTTGTCCCCATAGTCACGCCGCATCACGACCTCCAGCTCTGCGATTTTCTCTGCCTCACCGACAAAAGAACACTTGATCACCTCCGAAGAACGAGGATGTTTGGATACAAGCGGCTGGCCACAAATATCCGATTCTTTCACTGCAAGGGGATCATGGGGATCGGTGGAGAATATGGAATCCCTGCCGAAAGCCAACAAGGTAACACCTTCGGCCCGGGCACGAGCGTCCAACACATCGACAAAAGAGGTAGCCATCCGGTGCGAAGCGATGACTTTGCCCGAGCGACAGTTTACGATCTGTCCTCCGTGATAAGGGATGAGATAGCCGCTATATTCCCTAAGATTCAACTCCTCTGCGAGTGGCTTCAGTGCCGCCACAGTACGACCGGAAGTGAGTACGACACGGATCCCCAGCTCTTTCTGGATATAGAGGAGTGCATTGCGGTTCTCTTCCGTCAGCTCATACTTGTTATTGAGCAGGGTGTTGAATACATCTATGACTATGATTTTATACTTCATTGCAGTAAAATTTATAAAAGAGAATTAGAAAGTCCAGCTAAAACCGGCGAAACAATGGAACGGCTGCATCGGATAATAACCGATAAGCTCTGTCGTTTCCGCCAGCATATTATCGATTTTGAGATAGAGGCTCAAGTTCTTTTTCAGCTTGTATGAAACATCCGCACTGAGAAGATGTACATTACCGATACCCAAGGCTTCCGAGCCAGCCGAGCCGAAAGAATACCGATACCGTCCGTTCAGCTGTGTATACCGGAGTCTGACATCCAATGGGGCAATGGGATGAACACCTACTTCTGCCTTCAATATAAGATCGGGCTGCATGGAGGCGACAAGTCCTCCATCCAAATTCCACTTGCCATAGGATGCGTCTACCAGAAAGCGGAGCATATCGCGATAAGAGTATTCCAGCTTACCACCTGCGCGCCAGCGACTGCCGTCGGCATATAACGGCAAGAAACTCACATTATACTGATACAAGTCGGATGGATTATATAAGGGTAGAGTCGGAGTATAGAAAGGCACACCTGTCAGCTTGGAGAAGTCGCCATAAACCTCCATACGTACCACATCGGCTATATTCCCCTTCACCCCTAATTGGGCAGTCAAAGCATTGCGAGAAGGGAGTACAATCGTATTGGGCATCAGGTAGGGCATTTCCTCTTGCATAACATCGGCGAGTCCATTTCGAATCGCGCCGCCGAAGGCTTTCGCATACAGACGCCATGAGGGGAAGATACTAAGCGAAGCATCCAGTTTTGGCCAGAAAAACAACCTTCCTTTGGCTCCGAAATGGGAAGAAACCCCTACACCGGCCTGTATGTTCCATTGCATATTGTCCGAGTCTCCGACAAATCCGATTGTAGGCGCGCCCTCCACATAATACAGGTTTCGGTCGGTTTCGGACAGAACACCTGTTTGAATCATTTCGCTGTTTTTGGCAAAAAACAATCCTCCCGTGCAAACTTCCACACCGAGCTTAATGTCATCGGACAACTCCTTGCGCATCGTCACGTTCAGTTCAGGCGTGTGTTCCGTAAGAGCCTTCATCGGATCGGTTCCCAAATAGGGAATAGAACGGAAGAAACGATAGTCGATCCTGGCATCGATCACATCGTTTTTTGCTCCCAAATATGCACGGACGTTGTGGGTCCCGTTGTCCATCTGAGGAGTAACAGGTGTCGATAATTGAGGGATGCTGCCCACATTGGTGGTAGCCCCCCGTCCGTAGTGATTGAAATAATGGTTCGTATAGCACAAGCCGGTAGCAAGCACAAAGGAAGGCCTGCGCTGCTCGTAGTGCACTCCTGCCATCATTCGTCTATCCTTTCTGTCGCCGTCGAAGTCACCGGTATTGAAAGCCGATTTCATGCCACGATAGGAGAGGAAAAGATTCAGTCTCTCCTGCTCCGCATCTACCAGACGGTAGCCGGCATCCACTCGCTGGTTTAGCGTATGACCGATGCCGATATTCAGATACCCCCTGTGCTTCATATGACCTTCCGCCGGCAGGATATTCGGAAGATTGTTCATGCCTGAAGAGGAGGCTTCGGGGACAAATCCGAATGTACGCTTGTTATATTCCGGACGGAAAGGTTTTAATCGAGGTTCGATGGCCTTGTATGTAGCAGGAAGCGGATCCGCATGCTCCATCTCCACTGTCTGGTCATTAACGATAGTAAGCTCCCTGCGCAACGTGTCGGGGCGTTTGGTTTCTGTATTTCGTGGGGTTTGACCGCAAACGGATGATACAGAGAGAGCCATTATGACGGCCGTATATAATTGATATTTCATGATGCTGTTCATTAGTTCCAACTCAGAGTGACGAATCGTACAGAAGATTATTCAAGCCGCAGGGCTATCTGTTCGTGAATGTCATCCTCATGATTGGGATAGTTCTTCTCCAAGCTTTCCAAATACTGCCTTGCAGTAAACGTATCTCCTTCCTCCTTATAAATATCGGACAAGAGGATGAAACCTCGCGCCAACCAATACTGCTGTGGAGTACTCTTGGCAATAAATTTTTCGAGGATAGACTTCGCCTTGGACAAACGCTTGGCTTCCATTTCCAGCTGTGCCTGCATCACAACAGCTTCGGCACCAGCGGCGGTCGAAAAGTCCTCGGCAAGGATTTCGTAGTCGGCAATCGCTTCCCGATTCATCTTCAGTGCCTGATAACTTCTGGCACGATAGAGGCGAAGAGCATGAGGCAGAGCAGACTGATTCTTCAATCCGGCAATGACGTCGATCACCCTCCGGTAATCCTTATCGGCATAGGCAGACTCAGCTATTCCCTCTACCGCCTGATCGCGGACAGCTTCGGCACCATCCGTATCGAGTACGGACTGGAATGACTTCAGCGCAGCCTTGTATTCTTTGCGCTCGTACTGCATACGACCGAGACGCAGACGCGCATCGATCTTGTAGTCTTCTGGCAAACCGGGGCTGCTCACCAACCGTGAATAGCGATTGTAAGCCGCATCGGCATTACCGGCCTGATAATCGAGATCGGCCAAATACAATTCTGCTTTGTGACGATCGCTTCCCTGTGGATAACGCTCCAGATAAGCCTCCAAATCTCGGCGAGCATCGGACTGGCGACGGCGATACTTGCGCTCGGCCGAAAGGAAACTGAGTTGTTCCGTCTCAGATGGAGCAATGGACACCTTACCTTCCAAACGACGCACATAGGCAGAATACTCATCTATCCGATCCTCTTCCAAATAGATAGAACGGAGATCCGAGAGAGCCACAGTCGCCTCTTCGCTACGAGGGTAGCGGTCAATGATCCGTTGGTATGTGCGAATAGCCTCTTTCGTTCGGCCCGTATTATAATAGAGCAGGCCCAACTGCAGGGACGACTGTCTGGCTTCACGGCTGTCGGAGCTTCTCTTGACGACAGCATTGAAGGCTTCTTCTGCCACGTTATGCTTACCGCTAAGCACCGCACCACGCCCCTTTTCATAGAGAGCAGCTGTCAGATGGCGGCTATCGGGGAATTGCTGAATGAGCTTGTCCAACGTTTGGATCTGATCGGCATACTGCTTGGCCAGTCCCTCCAACCGTGCACGACGCAAAAGAGCATAATCGCCTCCGGAAGGGTAGACACGGTAAGCCATGGAATAGGCTTCGCGTGCGCCATGGAAGTCGCGCTTCATATACCTGCAGTCTCCGATACGGGCATAGGCATCAGCCGATAGATTCGGAGCAATACCGGATCGGGATACATACTCTTTGAAGGCCTCCAAAGCCGTATCGTAACGCTCGGCATTGAAGAGAGAATAGCCAAGGCGATAATATCCTAAAGGAAGATTTGCCGCATCACGATCACCGGCGGCCGAGATATAGGCTCTGTAATCCGCAGCTGCAGCCGGGAAGTCACCGGCTCTATATCGCAGATTGCCTCGGAGGAAATATGCTTCAGGGAAATACTCTCCTTTGTCCCCCATGGATATACTGCTCGACACAAAAGAAAGAGCCTCGCTGTCATAGCCCGCTGCTTCCTTTTGCTCTGCCATACGATTCAGCACAAACTGTTTGGCAGCCAGAATGGAAGCCGTCGGCTGTGCGATCTTCTGAATCGACCGGAGGGAAGAGTTGTAATCCTTGCCTGTAAAGTATGATTCGACAAGAATAGCGGCCATCTGCTCGCGGTGGGAAGATCGGGGAAACTCATTGAGGAAATTCTCCGCGATGCGGACGGACTGACCGAAGCTCGACTGTCCCGTACTACGCATGAGCATAGCCATATTGTACATCCCGACCTCCCGTACAGGCCGATTGACCTCCTGAGTCGCAGCCTTCTCGAAAGCCATAAGGGCCTCGCTCGTCATCCCCTCGGCCAGCCGTGCCTGTCCGAGATAGAGAGCTGACTCTGCACCGAGAGAACCGGTGTCAGAGGTAGCAGCAGCAAGCGGCCGAAGTGCTTCTTTCATCAGACCTTGCTTATAGTAAGTGACACCAAGAGCATAAGCATCGGCAGGTGCGATACGATCCCCCACCCTTTCGCTGTAGGCGGAAAGATAGTCGATGGCTTTGCTCGAATCCCCCATGCGGTAGTAAGCATTGCCCGCCACGCGCAAGAGCTGGGGCCGCTGTCTCATGGAGGAGTTGCGCGACATCAGCCGCTGGGCTATATCGGCCGCTTCGCGGTAGTCGCCTCGGAGCAGTTGGATTTCCGCCATGTAAGCATCGGCGTCATCCGCAAACTGTGAGCGATTCTTCAGTCGCGAAAGGGTCTGTTCGGCTTCGTCCAGCCTACGGTCCTCTATTTGGATAGCAGCCAGGAGGAGACGAGCACGCCCGCCCAGCTCACCTCTGTTCTCGGAAGCTTTCAGCAGCAACTGCTCAGCCAAAGCATTGCTTCCACTCAACTGCATACGCACGCATGCATAATAGAGCAGGTATGCAGCCAAGTCTTCATCGTTGAGCGTACGATCGTCGATGTCAGAGAAAATGACATCGGCACGCAAATACTGTTCATGCCGGATCATCAGCTCCCCCGCGAGGAGCCGCACACGGGATTTGTCTATCGATTCGGGGAAATTACCCATGAAATTGCCTACCGCGCCGAGGACGTAATCGTGATCTGCTCCCAACAGATAGTCCGCGATGATACTATAATAATCCACCTCCAAAGCGTGCTCCTGACCTCCGTGCAGGCGATAGAGACGGAATTGGTCCAAGGCTCCGACATAATTTTGGCGGATAAACATCGCTCTCCCTTCGAGGAAAAACGCTTCGGCAGTCTCTGTCGTTTTATTTTGTGCTTGTGCCATGAAGGTCATGGCTACGCCAAGCACGAGAGCCGGTAATATCTTTTTTTTCATTGATCAGTCTGTTTCCTTATTTGTCTTCAGAGAAGCAGGTCGCAATGCCCTATTAACTAACTCTGAGTCATCGCCTTTTATTTTAGTGTCAGCGATAATTCTTAGGTAAATATACGCTATTCTACCCGAAACCATATGCCGAGGTATCAATGTCGTTCGGCCGACTTGACCCCATGTGTAGCACGGATCTTGCGAAGGAGGATGGATAGGGTCGAGGTATCGGGCACTTCGACTGTGAATACCCCTTCGAAGAGATTGTCCTTCGAATTGATCGAATAGGCTCGGAGCGATACGCCCGCTTCTTTGTTGATGACCGAAGTTATGTTCGTCACGATGGCCAGATTGTCCTGCCCTACGACATGAAGCGTGGCCTCGTATCCGGTCGATCCCTTACCGCTCCAGCGAGCTTCAATGATGCGATAACCGTATCGGCTGAACATATCCGGCGCATTCGGACAGTCCGTGCGGTGTATCTTGATGCCGCTATTGCTCACGAATCCGAATACGGAATCCCCGTAAATAGGATTGCAGCATTTGCCGAAGCTGTATTCCACCCCCGTCATATTGTTGTCGATAACCAATACATCGCTTTTTCCCCCTTTGACGGTCTCCTCCTCTCGAGAGGGATACGCCACAAAAGTATCGGCACTGCGACGAGCTGCACCCGAACCGGCATCGCGTCGCTGCTCTTCCTCCAATTCATGAGAGTATAGCTCCAGCACCTCCTGTACATCGAGCCTGTCGGCGGCTATCTCCATATAGAAATCTGTCAGATGCTTGAACCCCTTGCGTCGTACCACGCGCGTGAATACGGCTTCTTCGAACGGCAATTTGCGGTTCTTCAGACGGCGGTTCAGCAGCTCTTTGACCACGCCGATACTGCTTTCCATTTGCAAGCGAAGCTGCTGCTTGATCTTATTGCGTGCTTTGGAGCTGACCACATAGGAGAGCCAATCCTTCTTCGGGGTCTGCTGAGCAGAGGTAATGATCGAAACGGAGTCGCCATTTTCGAGCTTATGCTTGAGCGGCACATTCTTTCCATTGACATTGGCTCCGACGGCCTGACAGCCGATGCACGAATGGATGGCAAAAGCAAAGTCCAGCACACTGGCTCCCTGAGGCAGCTTGATCAGTTCTCCCGTAGGGGTGAAAGCATAGATCTCATCGGTGAAGAGGTTCATCTTGAAGTTTTTCACCGTCTCCGCCGAATCGTCCGAGGAGTGATCTCGTGCCTCGAGCGTCTCGCGTACGGAAGTGAGGAACTCATCCAATCCGCTCTCGCTCTTGATCCCCTTATACTTCCAGTGGGCGGCCAATCCCCTTTCGGCCACCTCGTCCATGCGACGGGAGCGAATCTGCACCTCCACCCACCGATTCTGCGGTCCCATCACCGTAACGTGGAGCGACTCATAGCCGTTGCTCTTGGGGATGGAGATCCAGTCCCTCATTCGCTGCGGATTGGGCTGATACATGTCCGTGATGATGGAATAGACATGCCAGCAGGCAGCTTTCTCGTCTTTCACGGGTACGTCCAATATGATTCGTATGGCAAAAAGATCGTATATGGATTCGAACTCGATACCCTGCTGACGGAGCTTGTTGCGAATGCTGTTGATGCTCTTGGTACGCCCCTTCATCTCGTACGGGATATTGGGCAGAGCTTCGTCCAGCCGCAGGCGCAGCGGAGCGATGAAAGCTTCGATATAGGCATCGCGGCTACGCTTCGTCTCCCCGAGCTTTCTCTTGATGAAGTCGAATGTCTGCCGGTCTGTGTATTTCAGACAGAGGTCTTCCATTTCGCTCTTGATGGCGTAAAGTCCGAGCCTGTGTGCCAGCGGAGCATAGAGATAAGACACCTCGGCAGCCAAGGCCGTACGCTCCTCGGCACAGACCATGTCTTTGGCCTGACGCAGCAGATAGGCGCGGTCAGCGATGATGAGCAGTACCACGCGAATATCTTCGGCGATGGAGAGGAGGAAGTGCTCGAAGTTGGCCGTATTGATAGCCGTATTGCGCATGTAGATCTCCGATGTTTTCAGCAGGAGGTCGATCAGGCGAGCCACATCTTCGCCCATGAACTCGGCTATCTCCTCGGATCTCATCAGCCCCTTCATCGCCGGACGATAAAAGAGGAGTGCCCCGATGGCCTCTATCCCCAGCCCGATCTCGCAGGAGGCTATGCGCGCCACTTCCATGTTGCGCATAAGTCCGTGCATACCGTTTTTGTCACGATCGAAACATCCCAGCTCCGTAAAGCGGCTCAGCAGACTGCGTACTTTCTTCACGAGCTGCCGATCGGGAGCCAGCGTACGAATCAAACTCGCGTATGAGGAGAGGAAGCGACCCCGCTCATCAGCGGAGAAAAGAGTATTGTCGGGTATTGTCATGAGGGATACAGGATAGGATAATGAATAGTGGACGATGGATCAATACTAATATCGGATAGAGCATATCGGTCAGAGCAGAGGAGAAAAAAGGCGAACAAAGGATTCACTGAATTTTTTTATCCGGCTTCTCTTTCGCCAGCGTTTGAGATCGAGCGGTTCGCTCTGCAACAAGTCCTCGAAGAAGATGGCTTCCAAGCGGCGAACAGTAGGCTCGTCATAGATGATACCATTGAATTCGAAGTTATTTTCCAAACTGCGGAAGTCCATATTCGTAGAGCCGATCGAAGCCACCTGACTATCCACCATCATCAGCTTGGAATGGAGGAAGCCGTTGGTATAGAGGTGTACATGTACTCCGGCCTGCAAGAGATCCTCCACATAGGAGAAGGCAGCCACTTGCGGCAGACGGGCATCGCTTCGTTTGGGCACCAGCAGGTGCACTTCGATGCCGGCCAAAGCTGCCGTAATGAGAGCATTGTTCAGCCCTTCGGTCGGAAGGAAGTAAGGAGTCTCGATATAGACATGTTCGCAGGCACGTTCGATACAGTAGATAGTGGCCTGCTCGATGGTACGCCATTGCCCCACGGGGCCGGAGCGTACGAGCTGTATCTTCACACCCTCGTCGGATACGGGTATCGGCAGATCGGGATAGTAGCCGGAGAGATTGATGACCCGTCGCGATACGACATACCAGTCCAGCAGGAAACTGCTCTGCAAACCGGCTACGACATTGCCCGTCATGCGGAAGTGCGTATCGCGCCACAGACCGAGCCTGTTGCCCGAGTAATAGCGATCGGCCACATTCATACCGCCCAAATAGCCTGTTTTACCATCTATAACGGCCACCTTTCGGTGGTTTCGGTAGTTTACGCGACTGGACAGTATAGGGAAGAAGACCGGCATGAAAGGATAGGCCTCCACGCCGGCTCGGCGCAGTCGTTTCCAGTAGCCACGGCCGGTAGCCCACGAACCCACATGATCGAATATGACCCTCACCTTCACCCCCTCTTGCACCTTGCGCACAAGCAGATCGGCCAGGCGACTGCCCAGATGGTCATCCTCTATGACGTAGAACTGAATATGCACATGGTGGCGGGCAGCCTCTATGTCGCGAAAGAAGCAGTCGAACATGTCCTTCCCGGCCGTGAATATATCCGGTGGCGAGCTGAGCATGACGGGGCTGTCCGAATTGTTGTTGATCAGCTTCATGATGGGATTCAGCTGGATATTGTTCATGGCTTCCAGCTGTGCTTCGGGGATGGACAGATAGTGAGGCTTCAGCATGATGCGCCTGTATATACGCCTGCTGACAATACGCCGTCTGCGCTGATCCTGTCCGAAAAAGATGTAGACAATAAGCCCCAAGACGGGCACAAAAGAGACGACCAGAATCCACGAAGTAGCCTTCAGCGGATTGCGATTCTCGCTGATAATGACGGCACTGACGGCAGCCGTCATCAGCATGTATACGATTATTAAGAGTGCAATCATAAGTTGGTCGTCCTCTTAGGATGAAATCCGAATACGAACAAAAATAGCAAGAAAACCCATGGTGAGCGACTCCCACAGGCTCCTTTTTCTTCTCGAAGAAGAAAGACTGTCGGCACCGAAGGAGCGATCCGAATTCGATCTGTACCTCTTGGATGACAGTCTTTGACATTTAGGCGCGAAAAAAAGATCATTCGCAGTACAGAAAAACGTGGCGCGTGAACTTTTCGGTTTTGGCGCGGGAGCGAAAAAATTCTCGCGCCACAGCGAAAAAAATCTCGCGCCGCTTTTCGGGAAAACACGCACCGCAATCGGAGCGTTTTCGGCTTGAGAATTTCATTTTGCCACTTTTCGATATTTATCCTTTTGCTCCCATTCGAGAGACGGCAGGGTTAAAAGGCGGAAAAAGAGAAGCCACGCAGGGAGAACGATAGAGAGCAACGAAGTTCACTATCTTTGCCGGCGTATGCAAAAAGAATTATTCCGGCAGTCTCCGGATTCCGATAAACTCATCCTTTTTTTCAACGGCTGGGCTATGACCCGCGAAGCCGTTTCGCACCTGGCCATTCCTCCCGAATACGACTTGCTGCACGTGTGGGACTATCGAACGGATACGCTGGACGTCGATTGGTCGCCCTACCGCGAGATTCGCTTGTCGGCATGGTCTATGGGCGTATGGGCGACCGAAAGGCTTGCGCGAGAGGGGAAGCTGCCTGCCGTGGTTTCGGCCGTAGCGATATGCGGCACCGGCTATCCGATGGACGATGCGATGGGAATACCCTTGGATATTTTCCGTGGTACGCTGGATGGCCTGACGGAAGAAAACCGCCTGCGATTCAACAAGCGAATGTGCGGAGGCAAATCGCTGAAACACCTGTTCGAGGCACTGGCGGCGAGGGAGACCGACGAAATTAAAGCTGAGTTGGGACGCGTCTGCGAAGAAGAGGAGAAGAGACTGAAAAGCGTTGATCCTCACCCTACCGCTCCGCTTAGCTGGGATAAAGCTCTGATAGGGGCAAAGGATCGGATCATACCGGCTAAGAATCAGCAGGCTTTTTGGCAGATGCGAGGCTGTCGGGACATAGAGACCGTAGCGGAAGGCGATCACTATTTGTTTAACCGTTTCACCGAATGGGAGCAGCTTTGGAGTTGAGAGAGGTAGACAGCGAACTGGTCATCAAACGGTTTACTTCGGCTTTGCCCTACTACGAGAAGTATGCCGTGGCGCAGCATCGTATAGGGGAGCGGCTGACCGATCTTCTGACGGCTACAGGGCGTCGCCACTTCGAACATGTGCTGGAATACGGCTGCGGCAGCGGTGTCTATACGCGCCAACTGGCTCAAGCCGTTACGGTAAAGCAGTGGACGCTCAATGATTTATGCCCCGTCTGCGAGGAGTATATACGCGTAAGCCCTGCTTCCTTCCATGCAGGCGAAGCCGAGACGATGCCCCACACGGATACTTACGATCTGATCACCTCGGCATCGGCCTTCCAGTGGTTCAAGGATCCGGAGTCATTCATTCGGACGGTGGCAGGCTTGTTGCGTCCCGATGGCATCTTTCTCTTCAACACTTTCTCTCCCGACAATCTTCCCGAGATAAGAACGCTCACGAACCGAGGACTGCTCTATCCTTCGACAGAGGTACTGATGAAATGGCTGGAGGCTGCTTTTTCCGCCGTCTATAAGCATGAGGAGCAGATCGTACTGACGTTCGATTCGCCTCGCGATGTACTCATGCACCTGAAGCGTACCGGCGTTACAGCGACTCCCCGACACGAAGAGGTATGGACACGGAGCCGATTGGCACGATTCGAAGAAGCGTATCGGGAAGGGTTCTCCACCCCGGACGGACAAGTTACGCTGACCTATACCCCACTTTATTTCCTTGCAAAGTAGGATGCAGGAGGCGGCATACGGCTGCCGGTCTACTTGATCCATTGGCCGCTCTGATTGTACTCGGCTATTTTTCTTTTGATATATCGTACAGCTTCTTCGATGAGGGTATCATGGCTATTGGCCAGGTCGCTATCCAAGAGGGAGACGTAATAGTGCGGTTCTATCCCGAACTCCACATCCGCACCACTCGGATCGGTCATCCTGCCGGCTGAGTAACGAACCCCCCAACCACAAGGGATCTCCGATGAGATGGGCAATCCGGCACCACCGCCGGTCTTGTCGCCCATTACGGTGACGAAAGGCAGGGGCCTCATCTTCAGGACAAAATCATTGGCGGAGCTGAATACTTCCCGATTCGTCAGTAGTACTACGGGGCGCATCCATACGACTCCGGAAGAAAGCGTGTCCAAATAAAGGGGGAGAGGATCGGAAAAGGCATCGTGTGCCGGGCCGGTCTTGTGGCGGATATAGCCGGTGAGCATCTTTTTCTTGGTGAAGTGACGGGCAAATTCGTCTGCATAAGTAAGCTGTCCCCCTCCATTGCCACGAATGTCGATGATCAGAGCCTTACACTCGGTCAGCCGCGAAAGCATACCGCTTATATTGCTATTGGAAATAGGTTTCCCAAAGCTTTCGTAGACGATGTAGCCGATACTGTCGGGAGCATGACCGTTGTACGTAAGTCTGCGGTACTTGAGTCCGCCGGCGATACGGTAATCGTGTCCCAGATACTTGCGTCTCAGGTCGAGACTCAGATTCAGAGGATAATCTTCGTACCATTTCCAATAATGCCCGTAGTCGAACGAACTGCTCAGATTGACGTGGCCGTCTTTCAGTTCGGAGAGGAGCTGCGTCATGACGAGGAAGAGGGAGTCACGGCTCATTTGGGGACGCAAATCCCTATAATGCTTGTGATACATATCGCGCCACGTAGAGTCCTCGGGCAGTTTGAGATCGAAAAAACAATATCCCCGATCCAAGATTTCCCACAGAGCATCGTAATTCCGATAGGGATCGAAGGTAAAATCTTCCTTCGTGGAGCATGAGCTGAAAGCCAATGCAGACAGGAGGATAGCGAGCAATCTCTTCATCGTCGTTCTAATCATGATAATAAAGACTGGTTCTCCGACCGGTATTCATGGCTTTGCGCCCACGGAATCGGTAAAACTCCGTGACGAAACCGACAAAAGCCGTATGACTGTGGATGCGAGTATCCAATGCGTTAAGCGAAGAACCCAAATGGGAATAGCGATAACCGACACGAAGCGTACAGAAGTTCCGAACGGGAATATCCGCCGTTATGAGTGTCGTAAACCGAGTAAACCTGCCCGGATAAGTGAAATGCAGGGAGCCTGCAATGCCGTTATCGAGCATAAAATTCTCGTAATAGCTCTCGCCAAAACCATTTCCATAGGCTATACCGAAGAGATTGATCTGGGAAAGCAACCGAAAATACAGGGGGAAAGCATCGGAGGGAACATAGTATCCTATCGAGGCTTGGGCGATGGCATTGGTGTAGAGCTTCAATGTCGCAGGATTATTGCCGTTGCGCGTACTATAAATTCCTCCAAGCCCGACTTCCAAGCCCGGGCCGAATGCCAAGCGCAGATTGTCCATCCACGCGGCTCGCAAATGCTTGGCACCGAGGCGGTAAAGAGCCGCAGCGGAACCGTTATACAGCAGGGAATAGAAATGAGCATTATTGGCAGGATTGTCCATCAGAGCAAAATCCAACTCATGTCCGGTACGGATCATCCAACGGGAATCGGACATTCTGAGAGGGAGTGTCTTCTCTCCCAATAAATTCAGCGTCCATCCTCCATAACGAAGGGGCGACAAATAGGTGTCGCGCGTTATACTTCCGCCACCACCGACCATATAAGCAGAATGAATGCGGTAGGCAAACTGCTCCGTGGGCAACTCTCTGCACGAAGAATCAGCTACAAATGCGGTATTGCTACCGTGGGAAGAATCCTGCCCCCATGCCGACACTCCTGCGAGTAGCAGAAGCAGCAAAACAAGTGCGTATCTCCTATTCGTTTTCATCGTCGTCGAATTGCAATCGCTGGATACCCAAGAGTTCGTCTCTTATATCTTCATCGGAAGCAACGGCTTCGGGTGCAACCTCGGCGAAGCTCTCTTCCGGATCAGTTGTTTCCTCATCCGGTTCTTCATCACGAACAGGAGACAATTCTTTCGCTCCATCGAGCTTATAGGTAGTCAGTCGCTTGCCTTTAGCATGTATGCCCTTGACAGCGACGAAGTCTTCTCCCTCTACGATCAGCTCCGGACGAGTGGCATCTATTCCGGCGAAAGTAAGAGCAAAACGCGGGTAGCGCGTATCCGAGAGCAAAAGCAGGCTATTGCCCTCAGCTTCTCCTCCCAACATATTATCCCGACTGCCGTTTTCTATCTTGAAACGCTTCAGATAAGGGAAGCCGGCATCTCTGTTGTGATAGATGGCTGTCCAAACTTTTTCGGGACGGTACTTCTCTATTCTGATCATATTGGGGTCGAAGTGGTTGTTTTCCGCTATGGATGTAGTATAGCAGTCCCCATTATCCAAGATTACCAGCACCGAATCATTGGCTTGGAATTCGCCGAGATACTCGCCCTGCTCGTCGTAGTTCAGTCGCATCACGTCCCGATCGAACCAAACTTTGCGCCCTCCGAGGGTGGAAGCACCCTGCTGTTTGAAGAGGATCTTGTGTACCTCTGCTTTGGTCAGTAGATTGCCCTTGCTACTCCGCCCCTTGATAGCGACATCGCTAAAGTCTTTCTCGAAAGAGAGTACCCGCTGGCGGGCTTTCGGTTTGAGGATGATCCTCACGGTCTCTGCCTCGCCGTTTTTATTGGCAGTGAAATACATCACCCGACTACCGGCCGTTTCCTGCGTAAGGTTGTACTCCTTGTCGCGCGTAACACCGGTGACGCTGAAACGTTTGATATAGAATGGAGCGGACTTGCCGTCGCGATAAATGACGTTGTAGATGGTGCGTTTGTCGTTTCGTTCGAACCGGTCGATATAGATCACCTCACGGTTGCCGATAAATTTCTTTTCCTCAACCTTCGTAATGAGGTACGTACCATCGCGGAAAAAGATGATGGCATCGTCGAGGTCGGAACAGTTGCACACGAATTCATCGCCCTTGAGCCCCATACCGATGAACCCTTCTTCGCGGTTGATATAGAGCTTGGCATTGGCTTCTGCCACTTTCGTGGCCTGAATGGTGCCGAATCCGATAAGTTGTGTCCTTCGCGGAAAACGGGAAGCATAGTGCTCGTGCAGATACTCGAACCAACGGATGGTATAAGCAGTAATCTCACGGATATTCTTTTCCAGTTCGGCAATATCCTTTTCGAGCTGAAGCATCATGGCTTCGTGCTTGGGCAAATTGAAGCGGAGGATCCGCGCCATGCGTATTTCCAGCAGTTTTTTCAGATCATCGTAGGTAATCGGACGAATAAAACGATGGGCGAAAGGCTCCAACCTCGTCTCTACGTGCATGAGAGCATCCTGTTCGCTCTCCGCCTCTTCGAACTCCCGATCTTTGTAGATACGCTCTTCTATGAAAATTCTCTCGAGCGAAGCTGCCAAATACTGTTCTCGCTTCTCTTCCAAACGGATCATCAGTTCCTGCTTCAGCAGCTCTCGCGTTCGCTCTGCACTATAACGCAGCAAATCGGTCACACCCAAGAATACCGGCTTGTCGTCCATGATGACGCAAGCATTGGGCGACTGGCTTACCTCACAGTCGGTAAAGGCATAGAGTGCATCGATGGTTTTGTCCGAAGATACACCCGCAGCCAGATGAATACGTATATCGGCTTCGGCAGCCGTCATATCATCTATTCGTTTGATCTTGATCTTGCCCTTTTCATTGGCTTTCAGAATAGATTCGATCAGGGAAGACGTCGTCTTGCCACAAGGCAGTTCGGTAATGCTGAGAGTACGATTGTCCAGTTTGCGAATCTTAGCCCTGCTCTTGATCTGTCCCCCACGCCGGCCGTCATTGTACCGGCTGGCATCCATCATACCACCGGTAGGGAAATCGGGATAAAGTTCGAAAGACTCACCCCTCAGGTGCGCAATACAAGCCATGAGCAGTTCACCGAGATTGTGCGGCAATATCTTGGAATTCAAACCCACGGCAATGCCTTCCGTCCCCTGTGCCAAGAGAAGCGGAAACTTAACGGGCAACGCCACCGGCTCGTCCTCGCTGCCATCGTAAGAACGCTTCCATCGGGTAATCTTATCATTGAAAAGAGTCTCCTGAGCCAAAGCCGAGAGTTTGGCCTCGATATAACGACCGGCTGCCGCCTCGTCCCCCGTGAGGATATTACCCCAGTTCCCCTGTGTGTCGATCAGATAGCCTTTTTGTCCCAGTTGGACGAGGGCATCGTTGATAGAAGCATCGCCATGTGGGTGTAGCGCCATAGTCTGCCCCGTCACCTTCGCCACCTTGTTCATACGACCATTGTCGAACCAATGGTGCATGGTGTAGAGGATACGGCGTTGTACGGGCTTGAGTCCATCCTCTATATGAGGCACTGCACGTTCCAGAATTACGTAAGAAGCATAGTCGAGGTACCAGTTTCGATACATGCCCCCGAGATGGTGTGTAGCCATGGCAGGATGATCGGCCGGCAGGCGACTGCCGGCTTCGGGAAGCAGATCGGGCACAGAAGACTCTATATCCGGTTGTTCGTTATCGAAAGAATCTGTCATTTGAATAGATCGATTTGTTCAGTTGAAAGAAAGGGAAGAGGGAAAGGAAAAAATCCGTTAGTTCTTTGGGGGGCTGTGTCGCAAATTGCGAGGCGAGCATTTTCTGACGCTTTCGAGCAGTTGTCCCGTTGGGCAAAAGAAACGGCACCACGGCTGCTGAACGAAGACAGAAGCCAAGAGCATCAGCCCCGCCAAGACAAGCACCCATACCGATGCCGAACGAAAAGAAAAAGCGGCGAATGGCTCCCACTTGGAGAGATCACCGGCAACGTTGAAGATCAATAGCACGACGACGATCAGGAGCAAATAGCGTCTTATGGAGGTGAGTGCCTTTATCCACTGTGGCGGTATATGCAGTTTGCGTCGGGATAGCTTCCCCATCAATTCCTGTGCTGCACCGAAAGGACATACCCAGCGACAATAAAACGGTTTGTTCGTAATCAGGGGCAGCAATACGGCCAAGGCAAACAGCCCGATGAGCAACCACTGCGTCGCAAAGGGAAATCCGGTGCTCAACCAATGGTAAGTACTCTCCAAAGAGAGGAACGTCCCTTTAAGAAAACCGAGGAATACTACACTAAGTGCAAGGAGATAGAGACGAAAAGGTTTGGCCTTTGACGGAAAGAAGAAGCAACCTAAAGCCATCAGAATGACGGCGATGGTTCCTCCTGTGCGGACGATCCCCCAAACGTCAGCTTTTTTGTTTTTTTTTTGACCGATATATATCTCCAAGCGTTTCTGCACACAAGTGATAACGGCTTCGGACGTATAGGTGGCTCCCGATACGGCATCGACATCCTCGGCCAATGCCTCCTCGGCGGTCTTGCCATTCCAACTTTCATATAACCCAGCCTTCTCCACTCTGCGAGCAAAGCTCGGCGTCTCGTCATGTTCGAGCAGCATCGTGCCGAGGATGCGGTCATCCGCACCAAAGGCGATGGCTACGGGAGTAGGCCCGTTGTACCCTTCCACGTAGTCTGTATAGGGCGAGGTGTAGAGCAAGTAACCCAACTGGCGTGCTTTGGCATCCATGACAATGGTGCGGGTACTGTCCTCTTGGAGGATACCGGCTGCCATCGGATAGAAACGGGTGACTTCATCAGGGAATGTTTGTGAGGCTGTATCAGCCTTGGCTACTTGCGTGGATTCCGAGCTCGCCTTATTGGCACGGGCAAATCCCGTCACCAATATGATACCGCCAAGGAGCAGAATCAGATTGAGCAGGTAGCGAAATGTGCGGGAAGACAACATGGGCGTTTTATGTTTGTGACAGTATGCCGATGATTACGTGCAAATATAATGAATTCATACTTGCCTGTGGCAATTCGGCCCTTACAGAAAGGCTCATGGGCATGCGGTCGAAGAAAACGCAAAAGGGCTGCGAACGCTCTCAACTGCAAGCTAAAAATTCGCGGTTATTTCCCGTTGCGAGTAAAAACGGTGAGACCACCGTTGTCCGGACTTGCAAACAAGAATGCAGCCGACACTATAGAAACGGGCAAGGATTCCGCTGAAGATTTATATACGTATTGATTACCTTCGTTCGTAAAACAGTAAAATTTATGGGCGAAATGGAACTGTATTGGCTAATCGTCATCGTCGCAATAGCTGCCGGACTCATCGTATGGCTCTTCCATCGCAAGTACAACATGGAGACAAACAGGCTGACAGCACAACTGGAGGCGGCCACTGAGAAGCTGGCAGACCTGCAAGAGGAGCAGAAAGAAGCCATCCGTATCCGTGCCGAACTGGAGACACGCTTGCAAGCTACCACTTCCGAATTGGAGCGCGAAAGGAAACGCTCCGGACAAATATCCGAAGAGATGCAAGCCCTCTTCAAAGCCACGGCATCGGAGATACTCGAAGACAAGACGCGGAAGCTATCCGGGATGAACGAAGAGCGCATCGGTGAAATACTCAAACCGCTGAGCGAACGCATCAAGCTATTCGAAGAAAAAGTCGAAAAGAGCTATAATGAAGAAGCCCGCGAGCGTTTCTCTCTGGCCAAAGAGCTACAAAAGCTCATCGAGCAGAACAGCCGGCTCAGCGATGATGCCAACAACCTGACCCGTGCACTCAAAGGCGACTCCAAAGTACAGGGCGACTGGGGCGAAATGATCCTCGAAAACCTCCTCCGCCGCAGCGGTTTGACCGAAGGAGAAGAGTTCTTCATCCAAGAGACGCTGACCGATGATGAAGGGCGTACCCTTCTCCACGATGAGACGGGCAGACGGATGCGTCCCGACGTGATCGTCCGCTACCCGAACGGTCAGGAGGTGATCATCGACAGCAAGGTGTCCCTTACGGCCTATGCCTCCTTCGTCGCCTCCGAGGACGAAGCCGAGCGCAAACGGCTGCTGGGAGAGCACATCGCCAGCATCAGCCGGCATATAGATGAGCTGGCAAGCAAAAGCTATCAGGACTATTGCGACAAAGCTCCTGAATTTGTGATGCTCTTCATCCCGAACGAACCGGCTTATACGCTGGCTCTGCGAGAAAAACCCACCTTATGGGATCAGGCCTACAACAAACGCGTACTGCTCATGAATCCGACCAACCTGATCGCAGCTTTGCGGATGGCTCTGGATCTATGGCAGCGCGACCGGCAAGTGAAAAATGTGCAGCGAATCGTAGAGCAAGCCAACGGGTTGTACGATAAGTTCTGCACCTTCGCCGAGACACTCATTCGTGCCGAGGAACAAGCCCAAAACACTGTTGCCACACTTGCCAAAGCCCGCGGTCAATTGGTCGAGGGCCGCAGCAACATCATCGGGCGCATCGAAAAGATGCGCAGTCTCGGCCTTTCGCCCAAAAAGAATGTACCGGCATCGTTCCGTCCTGAAGCGGAGGAACTGCCGGAAAACGAATAATCCTCCCTCCTCCTATTCTTTCCCTTTCCGATATGATTAGCAAGAACACCCTCCGAACTTTGCTCCTGTGGCTGATCCCGATAGCCATGACCATCCAAACCCAAGCGGCACATACCGTTTCGTCCGATACACTCCGTCTCGACAAGGGCTGGGAATTCAGCCGCCACGATAGCACGGCATGGCTGCCGGCCACAGTGCCCGGAGTCGTGCAGTACGACCTTATCCGTCACGGTTTGCTACCCGATCCCAACTACAGACTTCAGGAGGAAGAGGCACAGTGGCCGGAAGAGCACGACTGGGACTATCGGCTGCTCTTCTCCATCACGGAACAGCAGCTCCGAAGCCCACGGGCCATCTTCATGGCAGAAGGGCTGGACACCTACGCCACCGTACTCCTCAATGGGAAAAAGATAATGGAGAGCCACAATATGTTCGTCGGCAGGGAAGCGGATATAACCGGTCTGCTGCGACAAAGCGGAAACGAACTGCTGATCCGCTTCCGCTCCCCCATGAAAGAAGTACGCCCTCTGAGACAGCGCGATGGCTTCGACTACCCTGCAGACAATGATCATCGCAGCGAAAAGCTAAGCGTATACACCCGAAAAGCACCCTACCACTATGGCTGGGACTGGGGGCCTCGACTCGTAACCACAGGCATTTGGCGACCTGTCGGCATACGTTTCGAAGGGGCGGTAGCCTTCGCATCGAAGCCGGAGATCACCTACACGCTGACAGAAGATGCTCAGGTAAACTGCCTCTTCCCCCTCTCTTGGAACGAGCAAAAAGATCTTTCTGTCCGTTTGGTCGTGGAGCTGTACAGCCCGAATGGGCGGCAAGTACACAGCGAAGAGCTGACGGCAAGCTATGGACAGCCCACCTGTGGCACCTCTTTCACCGTATCATCCCCCGATCGGTGGATGCCCAATGGGATAGGCCTGCCCCTGATGTACACACTCGTTGCCCGTCTTCAGGACAAAGACGGCACCACGTGGCAGACCTACCGAACCCAAATAGGATTCCGAACCGTGGAGTTTGTCCGTGAAGAGGATACCCACGGGCGCAGCTTCTTCTTCCGTATCAACGGCAAGCCTCTATACATGAAGGGAGCCAACTATATCCCCGGCACCATGATGCTGTCCGCACGCACGGAGGAGTATTGGCAGGAGCTTTTCCGCTCCGTCTCGGAAGCGAATATGAATATGCTGCGCGTATGGGGAGGCGGTATATACGAGGACGAACGTTTCTATGAGTTGGCCGATGCAAATGGGATCCTCATTTGGCAGGATTTCGCTTTTGCTTGCACGCCCTATCCCGGCGACGAGGAATTCCTTCGGAATGTGAGAGAAGAAGCCGACTACAACATCCGCCGCTTGCGCGAACACCCCTCTCTGGCTCTCTGGTGCGGCAACAATGAAATACGAGAAGGCCTCAAATACTGGGGTTGGCAGAAACGCTTCGACCCATCCACCTATCAGCAGTTTCTCACCAACTACGACCAGCTGTTTTGCAGACTCCTGCCGGAGCGTGTGGCAGCATTGGATCCCACACGCGCCTATATCGAGACATCCCCCGACACGGCCAACTGGGGACGCCCCGCCACCTTGGCTTTGGGCGACAGCCACTACTGGGGAGTGTGGTACGGACGCGAACCATTCGGTATCCTGCGAGAGAGGATACCGCGTTTCATGAGCGAGTTCGGATTTGAAAGTTTCCCCGAAAGAAAAACGCTCGATAGCTTTGCATGGGCGGAAGACATGCAGCTCGACTCCCCGGTCATGAAAGCCAGACAGAAGAGCAGCGTGGGCAACGAAATCATACTCGAATATATGCGGCGCGACTATCCCGAGCCGAAAGACTTCGATGATTTCGTATTCAAATCACTCATCATGCAGGGACAAGGTATGCGCATCGGATTGGAAGCCCAACGAGCGGCCAAACCCTACTGCATGGGTAGTCTCTACTGGCAACTCAACGACGCATGGCCGGCCATCTCATGGTCCGGCATAGACTACTACGGGAACTGGAAACCGCTACACTATCAGGTACGCAGAGCTTTCGAGCCTGTTATTATCGTTCCTGATGCCGAACGGCGCACGATCAGCATCGTATCGGATGCTCCCGAAGCCAAAGGAGAGGATCGGATGGCACTGCGCATCGAGCCGATCAGCTTCGAGGGGAAACGCTATCCGACTTTCTGGGTGAGGAATATCGAAGTAGACAACGAACACCCCACCGTCCTGCCATTCCGGATCGAACAATGGCTGCCACAAGAATTGCAGCGAACGAGCCTGCTTCGCCTGTCGCTTGTGGAGGATGTGGGAGAAGCATACGGCGAAGTCTGGGCCTCCACGCTGTATTATCATCATTCGCCCAAGGATCTGCTCCTTCCTGCGGCTCCTCCCATCACGCAAGAGCTTCGCCGGACAGGCCTGAGGACTTGGGAACTGACGGTGCGGTCGCCCTATTTGGTGAAGGATCTGTTTGTGGAGACGGATGCACTCGGAGCGCGATTCTCCGACAATGCTTTCGATTTGCTCCCGAACGAAGAGCGCAAGCTCACGATCACTCTGCCCACCGATAGTGCGGAACAGCCGGCCATCCGTCTGCGGCACTTATAAAAACGGAGGACGGAGACTATCGTTCCAAGTCGCTACCGTCGAAAGAAAAGGGCAGCAACAGACGCACATCCGGCACCCTGACAGCCTCCTCTTCCCCGACCATCAGGATCGGGAAAGGACGATGGCGGCTACAAACCTCCAGCATCACCTGACGGCAAGCCCCACAGGGCGTGATCAGGGGCACACGTCCCGAAGCGGAAAAAGCCACGAGCACCATCTCCCTCACGGCTGCCTCCGGATACCTGGCTCCGGCATAGAAAAGCACCGTACGCTCGGCACATAGGCCGGACGGATAGGCCGCATTCTCCTGATTGCTGCCGGAGAGGATCTCCCCATTGTCGAGCAAAACAGCCGCCCCCACCGAAAAGCGACTATAAGGCGCATATGCCGATCGGGCTGCCTCGATGGCGGCAGCTTCCAGACGGAGCACATCGGCCGAAAATGCCGATCGGGGGACTATATCATAAGGCGTGGAAAGAGTTTTACGGAGCATAAATCTGATTTTTCGTTTCCTCAAAAATATAACAAATCCGACAGAATCGGCTACACGCCGGCAGTCACTAAAAAGCGATCGGGTACAGATAAGCGCGCAGCCTGTCTGTACCCGATAGGATGGTGGAGCTGGAGGGAATTGAACCCTCGTCCAAACATGGAATCAATATGCTTTCTACATGTTTAGTTTCACTTGGAATTTTCGTGAGCGAGCGGAGGCTGAAACGACCCAGTGCCCGATCCTTATCTCCCGTTGGATCTGACCACAGGCAGGAAGCCATCCTGTGGCGGTTCCCGATTTGTTAGCACCGCACTATCGAGCTGCTTCGGGACAAGAGCTGCTCGGGCGATGTCTCGTCGCTGCCACTTTGGCTGCGATGAAGCGTCTAATCTACTATTCTTCGATTACGCAGCGAGAGCGTAGTTATTTTCGCCAATTAAACTTTTGATGTCTGAGATTATAGTGCAAGCCACCCACGCACTACATGCTTACATACCGCTTCATCACGCTGTCAAAGCCGGTCAGCCCCATTGTGAGTCTCGGTTGTGAGTGCAAAGTTAGCATTATTTGCCGAAGCGGCGCAATCCTTTTCTGTCCGCTGCGTTTTGCATGCTCGTCCACCACGGATCGTTTACGCGCCGAAAAATTCGTGTTTGCTGTTCGTAAAAACATGGCGCGAGAACTTTTTCGTTTTGGTTCGGGAGCTGAAAAATTTACGCGCCAAAGCGAAAAAAATCTCGCGCCATTTTCTCAGAAAACACGCGCCATAATCGGAGCGTTTTCGGTTCGTGTTTCCGAAATCGCAGGTTACAGAGGGTCTCGATCAGGAGACCGATGGCTGCACACTCACTCTTGGGATTCCCCCTTGCAAAGCATCAGGAGTTGGCGTGCTTGCTGCTCTCCCCAGTGCGGAGCATAGGAGGGCGACACGGTGGCCGCTGCATAGCAAGCCACACTCTTCTCGGCAAGGGGAAGAGCCTTGTCCTTGCCCCCTCCGAACTGTGCGGGAGTGTACAGCAGGCTTTGGGCTTGCAGGAAGTAGGCACGCGGATTGGTGGGATTGGCTTCAAGTGCCGCAGCCAGCTGTCGGCTGCTCTCCACGCCATAAGTCTGCCAGCGTTCTTGCGGATTGACCAAAAGACGCGCCGAGGCAGCCATGCTGCGCAGGCAGGCTATTTCCGACAAGTCTCCTCCGAGCGATTCGGCTTTGTCGAGCATAGATTCGGCTTCCTCGCATAGCCTATCGGCCTCGGAGGGATTGCCGAAGGCCGGGAGTATCCGGCAGTAGGCGGCATAATAAGCAGCCATCCAGTCGGAGCCTTCCACGGCTGCTATCCGCGAAAAGTCCGCAGCCAGCGTGGCATATTCCGTCGGTGGCACACTGTCCAGAGTAGCCACCTTGCGACTCATTACTTCGGCATAGGCCATTCCTTGTGCGAATGTGGTGCACAGCCCTGCGAAGCCGACAACGAGGAGCAGGGCGATTCTTTTGAAAGTTTTCATCTTGACTTGATTTTTATATCGGTGTTCATGATTTCTTGCCGGCGGTCTATTCCAAAGTTGATGAACAGACCTACCATATAAAACTGTCGGTAAGGGGTAGAGATTCTCACCGATGGATATACGCCTCCGATAGGTTTGTCCCCGAAGCGATAGCCGTAGGTGGGATCCGAGTTGAACAGATTGTGCACGCTGAACACGAGTACTCCGGTAGCCTTCTTGTACTTGAACGGGTAATTGTACGAGGCACTCATGCTGAAATTGGCCGGTAGCGATGCGTTCAGATAAGCCGGGGAGGATACGTTGGGATCGTGGTAAGTCATGCCGGAACGCCAGGAGATCGACACATTGAATAGTGAGCTGATAGGAGCGCACCAATACTTCAGCACGGTGGACAAGGTGTGCTTGGCCACGAAACCCGGTCGCTCCTGATCGGGCGAAAAGAGATGCTGCCTGCGTGCATCGGTATAGGAATAGGAGAACCACTGCTCGAAGGCTCTGATCAGTCCGGATGCTTTCCAGAAGAAGTCCAGCCCCCGTGCATATCCCTTGCCGAGGTTGGAGGCCGTGCCATCGGGTGCGAACGTGGTCAGTCTGGAGTATGCTTTGTCATAGGCTTGGAGGCGTAATACTTGTGTACGTGAGGGTCGCCACTCATAAGTCAGATTGTACTGCCGGGAGTGTTCGCGCTTTTGCGGTACAATGCCATGGGTGAGGTAGTAGTCGCCGGGGGCGGCATAGCCTCCTGCATCCAAAGTGATCCGGCTCGAACCGGAGAGCTTGTAGGTGGCTGACAAACGGGGTAGGACAATGGCCGACTCGGTAAGTCCGGAATACTCGGCACGCAATCCGGCTGTAGCGGAGATCCGATTCGACAGAGGGAAGAGGGCTTCGGCATAAGCTGCAACAAGGTGTTCCCGAAGGGTGGGCAAGACTGATGATTTTTCCTCCCGAACAGAGGACTTGGCTGCGCTATATGTATAATCGGATCCGTAGGAGAGCCTCCATGTCTTGATCCGAGAATCGAAGCGAAGGCGGACATTGGCATCGCGTTCTACAGTGCGGAAAGTACTCTCCATGTCCGGCTCGATTTCGAGCTGCCGGTGCAGCCGATTGTGATCTTCGCTATAGCCGGCAGACAGGGTGGATGTCGTTTTGCCTCCCTGGAAGTCATGCCTCCAGACAACCATCCCGAATCCATAGGAGTTTCGTCCCGTGTAGAGCATATATGCCGTTGCAGGGGACGGTATTCGCAGAGCCGAAGAGGAAAGATCGTGCACGAAGAGAAAAAGCCCCTTCACCTCATCTTGCGGAGTCGGGTTCCATATCGTCCGAGCATTGTAGGCATAGGAGCGGTTGGTACCGGGCAGTTTGTACTCCGGTTTGAGCAGCAGACGGATATAGGCGGCATCGCTCGCTGAGGCGTTCTGCTCTATATAGAAACGATTCGACTTGGAAAGATGCCCGGCCCCACCGTTTACAAAAAGCGGGGATATTCCTATCGCAACGGATGAGGGGGACTTCCCTGCCAAACGGAGCTGGAGCAGTCCGCTCAGTGCGCCGCCTTCCGTGGCTCCATAGCCTCCGGTGGAGAGCGAAAGGCCACTGAACATCCCCGTCTCGAAACGAGATCGGGCAGGTGTGTCGAACCTGTTCTTGCCGAAAAAACGCTTCACCCGTACGCCTTCTATCGTCACGGCCGTTTCCCAAGAGGCTCCTCCACGAACGAAAAATCCCTCACGGTCGCCCACATCCTGCAAGCCGGGTGTCTGGCGCAAGGCCATCGAGAGGTCTCCGTTGCCACTGGGATTGGTGTACACATCCATGGGATTGAGCACCGTCTTGTTCTGCTTGCCTCCCACTCCGAAAGCGGAGACGCTGACGACGACTTCGGAGAGCTTGTAATCATCGGTCTCGCGCAGTCGGATGCGGATGTTCTCCGTCGGATCTCCCTTCCGAATGGTGAGCGTGTCGGAGTGATAATTGATGTGCGAAGCCACGAGACGTATCGGGAAAGTGCCGGTCGTCGTAAAACGAAAGCGTCCAAGGCTGTCGGTGGCCATACCGTCGAAGCTGTTGATGGGATAGACATTGGCCAAAACGATAGGTCGGCCTTTGGTGTCGGTGACAGTACCGGCTATCTGTCGTTGAGCAGTGAGAGATACAGGGATGCAAAGGGTGAGGAGAAGCCTGATCAGGCTCCTCGATATTAAGTGCTTCATTTTCTTAAATGATTGGTTCTAAGAGGGATTCACTATTGTCCGAATCCCCGATGTGGACAACTCTTTTTCTTTTTCGATTAGCGAGTAGAGTTTGTCGGCAGGTAGGACTTGAGTGCTTCGAAATGTGCGGAGAAGGCCTCACGGCCGGCATCGGTGGCTCGGCAGGTGGTACGCGGACGTTTGCCGTTGTAGCCTTTTTCTATTTCGATGTAGCCGGCAGTGCTCAGTTTGTCCAGTTGTACACTGATGTTGCCCGAAGTAGCCCCCGTCACCTCCTTGAGGTAGAGGAAGTCGGCCTCCTCCACACTCATGAGGACGGACATGATGGCCAACCTCAATTCGGACATGAGCAGCGGGTCAAGTGGTCTAAGCATCGTGCAGAATTTTTCGTTCGAGGTAGCAGAGGTAGTGTCCCGGCACGCAATGCATCAGGAAGAAGGTAAGACCGAAGATCAGCACCATCAGTTTTCCGCTCATAGGCACCACCAGAAGGGTATAACCCATGAGTATGCCGAATATGGAGCTGTATTTGAGCAGCGTTACCTTGTGGGAGAATCCGGTGATGGCCGTAGCGATTCCTACGAGAATGAGTACGAGGGGAAGAATAGCCAACGGGAAGCGATAAGCCAGTATGCTCAATGCTGTAACATTCAGCCCGATGATTATCCATGTCGTGTCTATAAATCGGTCTATCTGCGTGCGTGCATGTGCTTCCTTCTGTTTCTTCCTGCTATGAATAAAGGTCAGACACCCACCTACTATCGGGATCAGCATCCACAGATAATTGGCCCGGTAACCGATATGAGGGTAAACGAAAAGGATCAGCAGACTGGTGGCAAAGGTAACGTATCCCCATATCAGGCTGGGAATGCCTGCTCCGCGGATCAGTCGTTTGCGCGTCTGCTCGAGCATCTTCTCGATCATCTGTACGCTTTCTCGGGGTGTAAGTTGTTTCTCTTCCATTGTTTCGCTATCTGTTAGTGGTTTGTATTCCGTTTGAAAATGCCTTGCGGAGGCATTTCTTACCTCTCCTGATGCAAATATAAATTAGTTTATATTATAAACCAAATATAAATGAGAAAATTTTTGCGCAGGAGGGAGAAGATCAAGGAAGGCGAGAGAATATTTTCCGCCGGCGGATATAGAATTGGAAGACAATGGAATAGGGCTTCATCGGTGCCGGGATGGAGCCGAGGAGAAGATTCTCGGAACGGGAAGCGGAGAAGTCCGGTCGCATACGGCGGAAGTCGCGGCGTGCACGAAAAACGGCCTGCATATGGCGGAATTTGCCGGTGAGCAAGAAAACCATGGCGGAGAGGAAATCCAACAGAGCGCGGATGCGCATGGTGGGTTTGAGAGCTGTTTCCGGCAAATTCTTGTACAGCATCAGCAGATTGTTTCGGAAGTTGAGATACACTTTGCGCGGATTTTTCATGTCGAGGCTGCCTCCTCCCAAATGGAAAACAGTAGAGCCGGGTGCTACGGCTATGCGCCAGCCACGGCTATGGAGCCGCCAGCAGAGGTCTATCTCCTCCTGATGAGCAAAAAAACGAGGATCCAGCCCTCCTACCGCCATATACACCTGTCGGCGGATGAAAAGGGCTGCGCCGGAAGCCCAGAATACCTCTGTCGTATCATCATATTGGCCGGTATCAGTTTCTACTGTGTCGAAGATACGCCCGCGACAGAAGGGATAGCCCCAGCGGTCTACATAGCCGCCGGCTGCACCGGCATACTCGAACGCGTGCTTGTCTCGAAGAGCGCGGATTTTGGGCTGGACGGCGGCAACATCGTTTCGCTCTCGGAGCAATGCAAGCGGAGCATCCAGCCACCCCTCGGTCACCTCCACGTCACTATTGAGCAGTACTACGCAGTCGCATTCGGTCTGTGCGATGGCGCGGTTGTAGCCTTCGGCAAAGCCGTAGTTCTCCGGGAAAAGGATCAGTTCCACCTGTGGATACCTGCGACGGAGAAATTCCACGGAGTCGTCCGTGGAGCCATTATCAGCTACGATGAGGCGCGCCGATTGTCGTGGCGTATGTGCTATAAGAGAGGGGAGGAACTCCTCCAGCATCTTACGCCCGTTCCAATTGAGGATGATGACTGCGGTTGTCATGACTGGGGGGTATTATGCAGTCGGGGACGTTTCCAACGGCGGTGGCTCCAAAGCCATTGCGACGGATCGCAACGGATAGTGGTCTCCATCAGGCGGACATATTGCTCCGTAATACTGCCTTCGGGACTGTTATCCTGAGGATGGTGCAGGAGCTTGATGGTGCCGGTGAAAGCATCGCGCCCCGTTTTCTCCACATCCATATAGACTACGGGCAGAGAGAACTTGCGGCTAAGCTTCTCCGTCCCATTGAAGAAAGCCGTTTCTCTGTCGAAGAAAGTAGTCCAGTATGAGCCGGCATAGGCCGGACTTTGGTCGGCTATGAAGATAACCAGCGGAGTCTCTGTCGGAATAGGATTGCGGACAAGCCGGAGGAGCTCGCGCGGCACATCGTGTTTGGCTATCCCACGCGAACCGAATCGCTCCCGTATGCGATGCATGAGCAGATCGGAAGAAGTGCTTTTCAACGGGCGAAAGATCTGATAGATCTGCAAGCCCAAATCTTTGATGATGGCCTGACTGCCGGAAAAATACTCCCAGTTGCCGAAATGCCCCATCATCAGGAGAATGGCCGGGTGCCCTTCGGCTCGCAAGCGGATCAGGACATCAAGATTCTCGAATGAGATGTGGCGGCGGAGTTGTGCCTCTGAATAAGTCAGGAGTTTGAAAGAACTCAGGATTTGGTACGTGAAATTATAGTAGAATCGGCGTTCGATGCGGCGTATTTCCGGTAAAGATTTCTCGGGGAAACAGCGAGTCAGATTGTCACGCACCACTTTTCTCCGGTAGCGAACGACTGTGTGCAGTAGCCCTGCCAGGATACGGCTCTGCAACCGCACCATCCATAGCGGCAGCACTGCCTGCATATACGTCAGGCCTAACAGCAAATAATAGGAAAAGGGAGGTGTCGCTTTCATTGGAATACGGTATCGGCTGTCAGCACATATTCACCGCTTGCATCGGTTTTGCCCAATACGACCTCTTCCACCTTGCCGACAGAATCTGCAGCATAGGGAGCCGCTACGCGGACGTAGTTCTCCGTGAAGCCCTGCATCAGTCCCTCGTGGCAAACATCCTCCCACAGCACTCGCCGGTGCGTCCCCTCTTGGGAGCGATAAAACTCGGCAAGCCGGAGATCGGACAGATCCAGCAGGCTGCGGCTACGGCGTTGCTTCTCTCGAGCATCTACCTTATAAGGTATTTGCAGAGCTTGGGTGCCGGGACGCTCCGAATAGGTGAAAACGTGCAGGCGGCTGAAAGAAATCTTCTCCCGTAGGAAGCTGTAGCAGTCTTCGAAGAATTCGGGCGTCTCTCCTCTCGTACCTACAATGACGTCTATCCCGATGAAGGCATGGGGCAATGCCCTGCGGATATGCTCCACTCGCTCCCGAAAGAGAGCCGTGTCGTACCGGCGACGCATGAGCTTGAGTACATCGTCGGATCCGCTCTGAAGCGGCATATGGAAATGCGGAGCGATACGGCATGCCGAGGCACAGAACTCGATAAGCTCATCCGAAAGAAGATTCGGCTCGATAGAACCGATTCGGTATCGTTCGATGCCTTCCACTTGATCCAGAGCACGCAAGAGGTCGAGGAATGTCTCCCCCGTACTGCGCCCGAAATCTCCTATATTGACCCCCGTAAGTACGATCTCCTTTCCTCCCTCTGCAGCTACGGCCTCGGCCTGCCGAACGAGAGACTCTACCGACCCGTTTCGGCTTCGTCCGCGAGCTTTGGGTATCGTACAGTAAGAGCAGTGATAGTCGCATCCGTCCTGTACTTTGAGGAAATGGCGTGTGCGGTCGTCCGCCGAACAGCCGGGTTGGAATTTGCGAATATCCTTTGTAGGGGTCGTGAGAATAGTCTGCTCGGCAAAGCCTTGTATCGGTCTTTGGCTGAGGATATTTACGAGGTCGAGCTTTTCATCGGCTCCCAGCACGATGTCCACTCCCTCTATTCGAGCTATATCCTCCGGTTTGAGCTGGGCATAGCAGCCGGTGACGATCATCAACGCACCCGGATGCTCTTTATGTAACTTGCGAATGGCATTGCGGCATTTCTTATCGGCCAACTCCGTTACGGAGCATGTATTGACCACGCATATATCGGCCTTTTCGCCCTCTCGCACGGGTCGTACGCCCTGCTCAGCGAGAGCTTTTCCGATAGTCGAGGTCTCTGCGAAGTTCAGCTTGCAGCCGAGAGTCAGGAAAGCCGCTTTTTTGTTTTCAAAGATGAAAGCATCTGTCATACCACGCAAATTTACTACTTTTTGAGACGGTGGGACAGATATTTCGGCTTTCTCCACCCAAAAACGGATCTGTTTTGGCGCGACCAACCTGATTAAAATTCGAAAAACATTGCCAATCTCGAATAAAAACCTTTTCTTTGCAGACGCAAACCTCAGCATGGTTCGTTGGCCGAGTGGTTAGGCAACGGTCTGCAAAACCGTCTACGGCGGTTCGAGTCCGCCACGAACCTCTTCAAAAGGTCTCTTAAGCTACAGAGCTTGAGAGGCCTTTTTTCTTTTCCCTTTTCTTTATTTTGCTTTCTGGATGACGCGTGGGAAGCGTAGAACGGGACTGTACCGCTCTCGTGAAATACGAAAACGAAATGGAGGCTTATGCCATACTCCATTCTATAGCCTATAGGGGTACCCGAAGTTCTGAGAGGAAAAGGCTCTATCTGCGCCAGAAAGCAGGGTGGAGAATGGAAATAACGGTGAAAACTTCCAGACGTCCGGTGAGCATCAGGAAAGAAAGAATCCACTTGGAGAAGTCTCCGGCCTGACTGAAGTTGCCGTAGTAGTCGCCGAATCCGGGACCCACGTTACCCATGGCCGATACGGCCGAACCGACTGCAGCGACAAAGTCCATGCCATCAAGCGTGAGGAGGATGATGCTGCAGAAAATCAGCAGGAAATAGAGAAAAGCAAAGGCGAGTACCTGACTGACCAATGGTCCCGTGATGATAATCCCATTGATTCGTACGGGTACCATCAGATTGGGGTGAGTACGCTTCTTAAACTCGTTGCGCAGGTTTTTCATCAGGACGACGAGGCGACTGATTTTGATCCCTCCCGTCGTCGATCCGGCACAGCCGCAGACAATCATCATCACGATAGCTATACTCCAGAAGAAAGGTCCCCACGAGAAATAATCGGCCGTAGTATAACCGGTGGTACTGATGATAGAATAGGTTTGAAAGAGAGCATGTCGGAAGTTTTCCTCCATGCTCGGATATTCCCCCCTATACAAAAGCCATAGTGTCGTGATCAAAACGGCACAAAGGGTCAGGACGACAAAAGTGCGCATTTCCTCATCACGAATCAGTTTCCTGGGTTTCCCTACCAGCAGAAAGTACTGAAGCGTGATGCTTAGGCTGCCGTAGAACATGAAAAACGAGGTGACATACTCTATGTATGAGGATTGAAACTCCGCGATACTGCTGTTGCGCGTGGAGTAGCCTCCCGTGGAAATGCATGTAAAAGCGTGGCAAATGGCATCGAACAGCCCCATCGGTCCCAACCAGAGGAGGAGAATCAGCACGGTAGTACTCAGTATATAGACACCACAAAGCCGACGTGCCACCTGACGGATGCGTGGCAGAAAACGATCGTGGATGATGCCCGTAGTTTCCGCATTGTATATCTGCGAAACGGCACTTCCGGCACCGAGCATTGGGAGCAGCCCTACCGTAAAGACTACGATACCGATACCGCCCTGCCACTGCATAATGCTACGCCAAAAAAGAATGCCTCGGGGCAAAGACTCTACCTCGGGGAATATCGTGGCTCCTGTGGTCGTGAAGCCGGACATGGTCTCGAAGAAAGCATCCGTCACGGAGGGAGTATATCCACCGAAAACAAAAGGAAGCATGCCGACAAGCGATAGGATCAGCCACGTCAGCGTGACAGTAAGCATCCCTTCGCGCCGACTTGCGTTGTTCATACGAGCACGGCACCCCAGCAGGTAAAAACAGGAACCTACCGCAGCCATCACTCCTATGGTGTAAACAAAAGGCAGCAGATCGCTCCCCTTGTAGTAGACGGATATGCCCAGACAAATCAACAGAAAGAGAATCTCGGACAGGCATAGAGTGCCTACCACCTTGAAGACGAATTTGAAATTGATGTGCTGCAACATACTGCCCAGACTTGGCAATGAGGAAGATTAGCCGAAGAAATCTCTCAGAATATTCAACGGTGTATTCAAGCAGAATACGACGACATGGTCATATGGTTCGATCACTGTATCGCCATGGATCATTTGTGGAACACCATTGCGCACCATGCCGCCGAACGTTATTCCCTCCGGAATGTTCAGGTCTTTCACAGGTCGTTTGGTAACGGGTGCTCCGCGGTGCGCTACGAGTTCGGCTACGTCAGCATTGGCGAGTGTCAGGCACTTCACCGTACTCGTGTCTTCGCCAAGGAATATGCGGAAAATGGAGCCGGCAGCCAAAAGTTTTTTGTTGATAAGCGTACCGATGTCAAGACGGTCAGCTAACGAAATGTAGTCTATATTCTCCTCCTTGGCAATGGTCTTGAATACGCCGAAACGCTTGGCCCCCAAGCAGGCGAGGACATTCGTCTCAGAATTTTCCGTCAGAGCAATGAAAACATCGGCCTGATCCAAACCGGCTTCCAAAAGGATGTCCGAGTCTCGACCATCACCGTTGTAGACCTGCACGTTGGTGGGAGCAATGGCACTGATACGCATGCTCTTTTCCTTGTCTTTCTCGATGATCGCCACTTGTATGTTCCGCGGGATCATCTCTATGGATCGGATGGCTATGCGGCTACCACCCATGATCACCACTTTGTGGACGGGCGGATTGTCTTTGCCGGCCAGCTTGCGAATTTCATCCAATTGGTTTTGCGCCGTTGCAAAGAATACGATGTCACCGTGCAATATCTGCGTGTTTCCTTTCGGAATAATGGTATCGAGGTCACGCTTGATGGCGACAATATGGAAGATTTTGCCTTCTTTTCGAGTCAGTTCACGAAGATATTTCCCTACGATATATGCACCTTCACGAACCTTCACCCCCACAAGCACCAAGGCTCCATCGAACAGCTCCACGTATTGGCGTGCCCATGGATTTTTGATGGTCGATACGATCTCCCTTGCAGCCAAGAGCTCGGGATAAACCATCGTATGGACTCCCATATCACGGAAGTACTGTACCATATCGGGTTTCAGGAATTCGTTGTTGTTGATGCGCGCCAATGTTTTCGAAGCACCCAAGCGTGAAGCGAGGGCACAAGCCAAGATGTTGTCCGCCTCTTCCGGCATTACGCTGATGAATAGATCGGTATACTTCACATTGGCCTGAATCAAATCCGAAGGAGAAAGCGGATTGCCCACAAGAGGCAGCAGTTCCGTGCGCATAGCAGCCACTTCCAAACGTTTGGGATTGGGATCGATCAGGATGATGTTCTGGTCCTCCTGCGAAAGCATCTTTGCCAAATGTGTACCCACCTCGCCGGCACCGGCTATGACAATGTTCATCTTGCTACATTAAGATTAGTGAGATCCATATGAAGTCTCCTCCTCGCCCTCCCTCTACGAATGTAACAGAAGCTCTTCAGTCAGGCGCAACAAAGAATCTGCATCCATGCCGCAGTCAGCATATTGTTCGGGCACAGATCCTTGCTCGATAAAGCGATCGGGTACTCCCACCCGTCTGATACGGGGGCTGTAGTCATGATCGGCCATAAACTCCATGACGGCTGTCCCGAATCCACCTTGAATGCAACCGTCTTCAATAGTAACGATCGTATCGAACTTCTTCCCGATGCTGTGCAGCATATCTTCGTCAAGCGGCTTGAGGAATACCATATCGTAATGAGCAGCGGATACGCCTTTCTCGGCCAAATGCCTCACTACCTTCTGCACCATATTGCCTATCGGGCCTATGGAGAGGAAGGCAACAGCTTCACCCTCCGTCAGGCAGCGTCCTAGCCCTATTTCGACCAATCGCGGAGTGTTGTGCCAGTCCGTCAGGACGCCTTTGCCACGGGGATAACGGATCACCATGGGCCCGTTATAGCCCTTGTATGCAGTCAGCATCAGATTGCGCAGTTCGTGTTCGTTCAACGGAGAAGCCACTACTATGTCCGGCACGCATCTGAGGAAAGCCATATCGAACACCCCGTGGTGTGTGGCACCGTCCTCGCCTACCAGACCGGCACGGTCGAGACAAAGCACTACATGCGCACCGGACAGGGCTATGTCATGAATCACCTGATCGTATCCTCTTTGGAGGAAAGAAGAGTATATATTGCAAAACGGGATCAGACCCTCCTTAGCCAAACCGGCCGAGAACGTGACTGCATGCCCTTCGGCGATTCCCACGTCGTACGCTCGCTTCGGGTATTTCTTCATCAGGAAAGTCATGGAGCAACCTGTCGGCATGGCCGGAGTGACCCCCACGATGCGCTCGTCCCGGTCCGCCAGCTCTACGAGCGTATGGCCGAATACATCCTGAAACTTCGGTGGCTCGGGGTTGCTCTCTACTTTCTTGCGTTCTCCCGATTTGATGTCGAATTCGCCCGGTGCATGCCAGATCGTAGCTTGTTTCTCGGCCGGAGAGTAGCCCTTACCTTTGATCGTTCGCAGGTGCAGGATCTTAGGCCCGGCCATATCCTTGATCTGATTGAGTACTTCCACCAAACGGAGTACATTATTGCCATCGACGGGGCCGAAATACCGGATGCTGAATCCTTCGAACAAATTGCTCTCGCGTGCCAGCAGTGCCTTGAAGCTGTTGTTGAAGCGCAGGAGGTTTTTTCTGTTCGTCTCGCTGATCAGATTGATTTTTCGCAAGCCCTTATAAAGGTCGTAGCGAATCGTATTGTACGTCTTGCTGGTGAGAATGTCCACCATATAGCGGTTCAGCCCTCCGACATTCCTGTCGATGGACATATTATTGTCATTGAGGATGATCAGCAGATTGTTCGGAAAAGAGGAAGCATTATTCAACCCTTCAAAAGCCATTCCTCCTGTCATGGAGCCGTCTCCTATGACGGCTATCACCTTCCGCTTCTCTTCCTTGACAGCCGAAGCCACCGCCATCCCGAGTGCTGCAGAGATAGAGTTGGAGGCATGTCCTGCAGGGAAAGTATCGTATTCGCTTTCTTTTGGAGAAGGGAAACCGCTGACGCCTCCCCATTGGCGCAATTGTCGGAAGGCTTCGCGCCGGCCTGTCAGGATCTTATGGCTATAGGCCTGATGCCCCACGTCCCATACGATCCGGTCGTAGGGCGTATCGAATACATAGTGCAAAGCCACCGTAAAATCCACCGCGCCCAAGCTGGATCCAAGATGACCGGGGGTCACCGACAGCACCTCCAAGATGTAGCGGCGCAGTTCACGGCACACTTGTGGCAGCTGTTCAGGTTTTAGTGCGCGAAGATCAGCCGGGGAATTTATATGATCGATTAGAGTCGTTGGACGGACTTCCATCTTGATACTTTTTCGTTTCTACAAAGGTAATCATATCGGATTATTATCAAGACCTCCTATACACCACGATCAGGGCAATCGCATTTGAACCACTAATGTACATCTAAACCTCATGATTGCTACGTTCAATTATCAAAACAACCATGATTTCATATGTCAGAGATTCAAATTCTATAGGGAAGAGACTAAAAATTTTCAAATGCGATAGCCCTGACACCACGATCGGAGCGTTTTTCAGTTCATAAGACCGAGGCGAGAGATCATAGGCTATTCCGCCTGCTCCATGAAGAAAAAAAAGAATCCTGCACGAATGACTTGAGACAAACAAATCGTTCGTACAGGATACGATTGGATCATATCGGCTTTGACCGTTAGGGAGCGAGTACCTTGGCGATGCTTTCGCCTGCTCGTACGATATATATACCGGGTGAAACCGCAATATCATGATCGGCAAAAGCAGCCTCATTATAAATCCGACGCCCTTGCATATCGTACACCTGAAGAGATGTGCCCACAGGAGCACCTGCTATGAATATCCGACCGGCAGCAGCCCAAATACGGATGTCATGGAACATGGGAGCAGCCAGAGAGGTTACTACCGGTTTGTTGTCTTTGAGATACGGCCAACCGTTGTTCACGTCGTTTGCCTGAAGCCAGGGAGCAGGATTTTGATCTGCATTGAGCTTGGCAGCCATATCGGCCGTCTTCATTGCCACTTCCGGCATACCTGCGATGGCAGGGATTTCGACGCCGTTCCCTATGCCGACCATACCCGGGTTTTGTTCGTTGTTGTAGAAGCAACCGTCGTATTTGCAGTTCATGGATTCGTCTGCTGTCATACCGACAAAAGCACCCGGATTTTTCCCACCTGTTACTTTGGCTGACACGTAGCAGTGCTTGGCAATGAAGTTGGCTGATACCTGACCGGCAAACCCTCCGAGAACGGCTTGATCACCACTGTCGAGCGATGCGACTTCCACATTGAGAGCATAGCAGTTGGAGAAAGTAGACTCGGTTCCGGGGAAGAAAGCAAAGTTTACGCCGACAAATCCACCGATCAACCCGACGTCTGCGATCACCTTGCTATCGGCCACGAAGCAATTAGTCACCTCGCAGAGGTTATAAGCCTGTGAAATGAAAGCCCCACTTTGTCCCTGGCTATAGACTTCCACACGAGTAGCAGAGCTGTTTTCAATCCTCGACTCATCCAAAAGGCCTCCGACCAAAGAGCCGGCACCACTACCACCGAAGCTCGTTTCGAATCGGGCGGAAACCACTCGACAGTCGTAGGCATGGCAGTTGCTCACGAGCCCTTTGTTGTAGATGTTGCAAACAAGAGCTCCGGCAGGAGCAGAGCCTACGACCGTAGCATTGCGAATGATCGTATTGCGGATAACAGCCTGATTCGTTTGTCCGAAGAATCCGATAAAACCCAAGGCCGGATCACTGATCATCACACCCGATATTGTATGATTAGCTCCATCGAAAATGCCGGAAAAGGGATTGTCATTATTCTTACCAATCACCTCGTCGAAGCGATGGGCCGAAAAGTCCACGTCATTACCCAGTTTGATGGTCACGCCTTTCATGGATTTGCCGCTATTGACGAGTTTGGCCAAACCGGCAAATTGCTGTGGCGTCGTGAGGGTAAATTCCGTACCCTCTGCTGTGTACCAACTGATATCGGCATGACTGCTCCATGTCGTTTGGGGCATGGCAGCACTCCATTCGTCGGCTATATCCTGAGATTCGCGGACAGATGTGCGGTCGGAAGCGTGAATGGACTGAATCGGAGCTGTACCGGCTTGCCCCACTGCAGGAGCCGAGACGGTGGCAGCACACAGAGACAGTACGGCCATACGACCCAGTAATTTACTTCTTTTCATACTTGTATTGGTTATAATTATTTGGTGATTTGAATAAGATATTTCGGTCGATCCTCGGTATTCAAGGACTAAAGAAAGCATTTGGGAGGAAAGGAAAACACCCTTACCGATGATTTTTCGCCCGCTAAAGTAAGGAAAACTGACTTATTATTCAAAAGGACTCCTAAAAGGCAGATATATCCGGAGTTTGATATTAAAAGTTGATCTTCTGTCTTCTCCCTTCCTTCTTGCTTCATACTTCCTTGGCAAAAATAGGAATCAAAAAAGGAGAGAGTCTCTGTATGTTAGAGACTCTCTCCTTGACTCGGGGAAATAATACCCCTCTTCTTCTTAAAAAACGGCGGCGTCCTACTCTCC
>NZ_JRAT01000021.1:0-131574 GCF_000765945.1 Porphyromonas gulae | reverse complement strand
GGTGGATTACCGATGACAATGTCGAAACCGTTGCGTCCTGAGGGGCATTAACTTGTAACACTTAAAAGATAACGATATAGTGTAACCCGATGTACTTTCAATCTGCGTGCTATTTCTGACTTAGGGATTCCTTGAATAAGCCATTGAGCTATCCGCTCTTGTTTATCCGTAAACTTCGTATGCAAATTCTTGCTTCCTCTGATTCTTCCTATATGTTTCCCTTCAGATTTCCTTCTGGCGAGTGCTTCCTTAGTGCGTTGGCTGATGAGGTTACGCTCAATCTCTGCTGACAGTCCAAAGGCAAAAGCGAGTACCTTGCTTTGGATGTCGTCGCCAAGTCGGTAGTTGTCTTTGATTGTCCAAACACGACACTCTTTGGTCATACAGATGTTGAGAATTTCCATAATCATAAAGAGATTACGCCCTAATCGAGAGAGTTCGCTACAGATGATGATATCATCTTTCCTGATCTTTCTTAGAAGACGGCCGAGCTGTCTCTTATTATAATTCTTTGTGCCGCTGATAGTTTCCTCGATCCAATCGTCAATTATCAACTTTTGTCTGTCACAGAAATTCGTGATTTCGAAACGCTGGTTCTCTACAGTCTGCTTGTCACTGCTCACTCTGATGTATCCGTATATCATAGTTGTTTTTCTATATGGTTTTACCTGATACAAATATGAACAGATATATAATTGGATACTCGGGTAAGGTGAATATATCACAGTAGCCCCAAAGTGTTACAAAGAGCTATGATAAACCCTGTAAGGATAAGGTTTTCTTGCAGGGTTTGTCAGTGATTATATGATAGAGTAGGCAAAAGAAAAGCCATGAATCCCAATAGTCAGGATTCATGGCTTTTCGCTTAGAGTGAGGGATTCTGTCAGCTCAATAGTTCTCTTACGATGGTACTGATGAGGCTGCCGTCCGCTTTGCCTGCCAATTCTTTGGTGGCTACTCCCATTACTTTGCCCATCATTTTGCTGTCAGTAACGCCGAGACGGCTGATTATTTCCTGTAGGATGGGTGTCAGCTCCTCACGTGAGAGTTGCTTCGGTAGGTAGGCTTCGATCTCTTCGGCCTCGGCGAGTTCCGGTTCAGCCAGTTCGGGTCTGCCGTTTTCTACAAAGATGGCAGCACTCTCGCGACGCTGCTTGACCATCTTTTGCATGATCTTGAGGGCGGCATCTTCGGTCAGTGTGCCATCGCTGCCTTTGGCCGTTTTGGCTTCGAGAAATTCTTTCTTCACTCCGCGAAGGGCTTCGAGCTTCACTTTGTCGCGAGCGAGCATAGCGGCTTTAATATCGTTGCTGATGAGTTCAAAGTAGTCCATTGTATAGGCTTGTTTATTGGTTCGGATGTATTGTTAATTGAATGAGATCGTGGTCGGAGAGCTTGGCCGTTCGCTTTCGGAGGCAGGTCGTTCGCTCTCTTCCGAATTGACAATGTCTTTCTTCAGACGACCGGCCGACTCTGCTATCCGCATGCGTATATTGTCGATACGAGAGAGCAGTACTCCTGTACGGCTGTAGGCCGGTTTCTCTTCGAGGGCCATGATCAGTTCGTCGTTGTCCAATTCATCGAGGTTGAGTATGATCGGTTTGAAGTCCACCACCTTCACTTTTTCCAGTTCATCGGGGCGGTAGTAGCGGTTGATCAGATCATTGTCCCGTTCGTTCTGCGTCTCGATCTCACGAGAAGAGATGGGATCGCTGATGACATTGCCGAGGTTGTCTCCGATGCGGATGCTCTCGCGTGTGGTGTCCAGATCGAAACCGGAAGCCAGAATGGTGATCTTCACTTTCTTGCCCAACTCCGGATCGGTAGTATAACCCCAAATAGTATCGAATCCGGTTTCTATTTTGGCCGTGAGTTCGTTGATGGCTGATAGTTCGTCCGTACCCAGCGGGTCTTCCGTGCCTTGATAGATATTGAAGAGTACGCGCCTTGCCTTGAAAATGTCGTTGTTGTTGAGTAGGGGAGAGGTAAGAGCCTCATTGATGGCCTGCTCCATACGGTCGGGCCCTTCTCCGTAGCCGGTACTGATGATGGCTATACCACCGTCCTTGAGCGTCGTATGCACATCGGCGAAGTCGAGGTTGATCGTCCCTTCTTTCATGATCATCTCGGCGATACCATTGGCTGCGTTGGTGAGTGTCTCGTCTGCCTTGGCAAAAGCATTGTCGAGCTTCAGATCTTTGTATATGATGCGGAGCCGTTCGTTATTGACTACAAGTAAGGCATCCACGTTCTTGCGCATTTCCTCCACCCCTTCGAGAGCCTGAAGAATCTTGCGCTTGCCTTCGAATACGAATGGGATGGTAACGATGCCGACTGTGAGGATATTGAGTTCGCGCGCTATCCGCCCGATGACAGGAGCTGCACCGGTACCCGTTCCACCGCCCATACCGGCCGTTACGAAGACCATACGGGTATGGCCGTCATCCAATATCTTGCGTATGTCGGCTTCGCTGGCCTCTGCTGCTCGTCGTGCTACTTCCGGACGGCTACCGGCTCCCAGACCGTTGGTTACCTCGCGACCGAGTACCAACCGATCAGGTACCTCGCTGCGGTCGAGAGCCTGTACATCGGTATTACACAGGAGGAACGATACATCGCGTACCTTGCCGTGGTACATGTTTTTGACAGCATTGCCACCACCACCGCCGACTCCGATTACTTTGATAATAACGGGCAAGCCGGAATCCGTATAATTAAAGTTCAGCAATTCGTCTTCCATATCTATCTGTTATTATCTTGATTAGTATCTTCGTCGAACAAGGAGCCAAACTTTATGAAAGCTCCCTTGAGCTTGTCTCCAAATGAAGGCCCGGTCTTTTCTTTCTTTTTGACGGTCTGTTTGGGGGAGTCTTCACGTTGTCGGTCAGTATTGCCCCTCTGTTCGTTTTCCTTTCTCTCTATTTGCCGGTCTTGTGCGAATAGATCTTGTACGGTGTCGTTGGCCGGTGTTTCTTCTTTGGTCTCTATCTGGCTTACCAGTTCACCCAAATTGGTCGTGATATAATCTGTGCAGGCTTGGGTGGCCTTATATGCCAAACCGATGGTAGAGATATGCCCTTCGATAAAAGAAATAGCATTTTCTGTGTCGATGCGATCCATTCGAATTTTGGCCGGAGTGACCTCTCCGAGTATCTTCTTCATGGCAGCCATATATTTGTTGATCTTGGCACCACCTCCATTGAGGATAATGCCGGCACCGATATCTTCAAGGAGGCCTGAGAGGCGTAGGATATTGAGGTAGTTGGCTGTGATTTCGTCCATGCGAGCCTTGGCCAAGCGATTGACTTCGGAGGAGCGGAACTCCCTTTCGGAGAATTTGTCGGCAAAGGTCATGCGGAATGATCCGTTGGACTTATTGTCGTTGATCATCGACACGTTGTTGATCTTTATGTTTTCCGCCTCTTGTTCTGTCAGTCGGAGGCTGGTCAGGTCCCTTGTGACGTTATAACCTCCCATGGGAAGTACGCGAAGCATAGCCAGTAGCCTGTTTTTATAGATGGATACAGATGTACAGCCGGCACCTATATTGACGTAGCAGCATCCCAATGTCAGCTCATCATCCGAGAGCAAGACCTGCGCTTCACAAAGAGGAGTGACGAGGATGCCGGCTAAGCGCAATCCCAGACGTTCTTCTATGGCGATGCGGATATTCTGCTTTACCGAACGGCGAGCAGTGATCAATTGGAAGCGGGCTTCAAGCTGATGGCAAAATACTCCTTTGGCCTGTATCTCTTGTTTCCCGTCCACATAAAAGAGCGGATCGGTCACATCCAAAACTTCTTTGTCGGGGAAAGAGGCTCCTCGCATTTCAGCCCAGAGGGATTCGATATGCTCGGTGCGGATGACCTCTCCTTCGGGAGCCATGGCTTTGCGAACGATGTACTCTTGCGAGGCGATCGACTGCCCTCCTACACCGACATATAGCGATGTAATATGGGTGTTGTCTTCAAGTTGCTCATTTAGCTGGCTGACGATGCGTCGGATAATGGCTGCTGCTTCGTCGATATTGTGTATGCATCCGTGGCGGATGCAATTATTGGCCGGTTCCTCATAAAAAGAAATCGGAGAAACACGTCCATCTTCCGTTTTGCGAGCCACCATACCTCGGATGTACCAACTGCCCAAGTCAATGACTGCATAGATTGTGTTCATACTGCTCATACTATGTGGTGAAGGTAGCTACTCGCAAGAAAAAAACTCTATCTTCTCTACTGCACTTGCACACGGGCAGCTGCAGGGTAAAGAGGGGAAGAGGGAAAAGGAGTGGCGACCACCTGATCTTTAAACTCCAAATTTAATGTTTTAAACGTGTCCCATCCATATTTTGGGATGGCTTTGTCCAAAAAAAGGCGTAGGTTCGATAATTTTTCTGCCCAATTCGGTGTGCTACCTATTACTATTTCAGTTTTACCCATACGGGGAACGAGTATAATCTGCCCGTCATCAGGGACATAAACCTGAGCAAAAAAGTTTGACCAAAACGGATCATCGCTAATAAATGCAATGAGATCGAAGAGGGGGCCGGTGGCTAAGGATGTGGATATATGCCCTGAGGCCATCAGGACAGGGGCTGCATACTGCAGGTTCGGAACGATCACACTCCTGTCGGTGGATACATAGAAAGAGGTATCAGACCTAACTACCATAAAGAGCGGATCTTTCTGCTCCACGGTCAGATACAACTGACCGGACGGGGAGGCGTATAGTTCTGCTCCATGGAAAAGTGAGTTGGCACGAAGCTTCCTTTCCATGCTGTGTAGGTCGATAGAATCGAGCTGTTTGCCATAGGGCGTGAATCCAAGACGTTTCAAATCCCGTTCCACATCGTTTTTTTGCATGAATGCATGCTTCGTTTTGCCCTCGACACGGACCTCCAAGCCTGAGCAGCGTGTACCGTCGGGATAATCCGAAAAGTAAACGATGGCTGCAACAAGATAGGCGAGTACGAGGAAAAAGCCCAGTATATAAAGTACCTTCTTCAGCATAGAGTTTGAAGATATTGTTTGACCGGAATCACTAAACGATCGATATCGCCGGCTCCGAGTATCAATACGACATCAGGTATCTCGTCGTTGTGTAGATAATCGAGCAGTTCGTTTTTGCTCACCAGTGTTTTATTCGGATTGTCGATCAGATCCAAAATCAAACGGCTGGTTACACCGGGCATAGGAAGCTCCCGCGCGGGATAAATATCCAGCAAAACGACCTTGTCCAACATCGAAAGGCTCTTCGCAAAATCCTGATAAAAGTCTGCTGTGCGACTATAAAGATGTGGTTGGAAGATCCCCATGATACGTCGGTCGGAGTATAGCTCGCGTACGGAGCGAATAGCAGCATCCAATTCTACGGGATGGTGTGCATAATCATCGATCAGGACTACACGGTCTGTGTCCAAGACTTTTTCGAAGCGACGATGAGAGCCTTTGAAAGATGCGATGCCACTTCGAAGCTCTTCCAAGGTGACGCCGTTAAGATGTGCGATAGCCATAGCTGCTACGGCATTCTCTACATTGATGCGTATGGGTACGCCGAGTTCTATCTCTCTGAGCCGTCCACCCGGATAATACCAAGTAAAAAAGAGGCGACTATCCCTGATCGTGATGTCGGAAGCGTAATAATCAGCCTGCCGATCATCGGATGAATATGTAAACAGTCTGACGTCGCTTCCCAGCCGAGGATTGACCGGTGCACCGTATTTAAGCAGCAGTACTCCGCCGGATTGAATTAGAGAGGTGAAATGTTCGAAGCTGTCGCGATAATTCTCAGCCGTACCGTATATATCCAAATGATCTGGATCAGCAGATGTGATGATAGCCATAAAAGGCTTCAGATGGTGGAATGAACGATCGAATTCGTCCGCTTCGACGACTACCAAATCACTTTTGTCCGAAAGCAATAAGTTTGATTGATAATTATTGGAGATGCCTCCGAGGAAGGCGTTGCAATCCACATGGCTGTATCTCAGCAAATGTGCCAGTAAGGTAGAGGTCGTAGTCTTTCCGTGTGTCCCGGCGACACAGAGTGCACGTTCCATCAGGGTTATCTCTCCGAGGATTTCAGCACGCTTCATTACGCGGTAACCATTGGATCTGAAGTAGGTTAGTTCCGCGTGATCGGCAGGTACGGCAGGAGTATAAACGATCAACGAATCGGCCGGAGAGAAAAACGCCGTCGGAATCAAATTCAGGTCATCGCTGAAGTGAACTCCTATTCCTTCTTTGATCAATTGGTCAGTAATGGGACTCGGTGTCAGATCATACCCGCACACTTCGAATCCTTTTGCATGGAAGTAGCGGGCAATAGCACTCATGCCGATCCCTCCGATCCCAATGAAATACACTCTTTTCATTGTTTTGCACTTTTCTCTGATTCCACTATTCTTGCTATTTCGTCCACAATTCGATCTGCCGCCTGCGGTTTGGCCAGTTTTCGGATCTGTTCGCTCAGAGAACTCAGTTCTGTCGGATTGCGAACCAGAGACAAAGCTGTATCGGTCAGTAATTCCACAGCTTTCGCGTCCGGAATTAGAACAGCAGCAGCGCGAGTAGACAGAGCTAAAGCATTCTTCGTTTGATGATCTTCAGCCACATTGGGCGAAGGAACCAGTATGGCGGGTTTCCCCAGCAGGCAAAGCTCCGATATGGAGCATGCTCCGGCGCGTGATACAACCAGATCGGCGGCACGATAAGCATAGTCCATTCGGGTGATAAAATCATTGACATAGCATTTAAGCCCGGGATGATTCTCTACTGCGTTTCTGGCTGTTTCGATGTAGTTCTTGCCCGTTTGCCATATAAGGCGTACACCGCTTTCGGCCCATTGCCCTAACTTCTCTGTGATGCTTTTGTTAATGGTGAGAGCTCCCAAGCTCCCTCCGACCACTAAGACGACAGGCGATTCGGACTGTTCGAGTCCGAAAAAGTGGAGAGCTTCGGATCGGTCGGGACGGCCGAACTCTATTTCCGGGCGAATCGGATTGCCCGTAAAAACGATTTTTTCAGCAGGAAAAAATCTGTCCATTTCGGGATAGGCTACACAGATTTTATGTGCTCCTCGGCTCAAGAGCTTATTCGTTATACCGGCATAGCTGTTTTGTTCCTGGATAAGGGTAGGGATACCGAAGGAGTGCGCTCTGCGCAGAGTGGGACCGCTGGCATAACCACCTACGCCGATCACAACATCGGGGCGAAAGTTCTTTATAGTCTTACCGGCCAGTCTCAGGCTTCGGAAAACGGCGGTGGCTACCTTGAAATTCGACAATACATTTTTCCTGTTTAGTCCCTTGATGGGTAGGCCTACGATTTCGTAGCCGGATCGTGGTACGCGCTCCATTTCCATTCGTCCGTCAGCACCGACAAATAAGATGTCACATTCGGGATATCGGCGACGGAGGGCATCCGCAATGGATATGGCGGGGAAAATATGTCCTCCTGTCCCCCCTCCACTTATGATAAAACGCAGTTTGGCGTTTGACTTTTCGTTATTCATGCGTCCAATATATTTATTTCTTGTGGTTCATCGTCGGATACTTCTGCTTCGATCGCTACTGCTTCGGTAGTCTCTTCCTCTTCTTTGTTTAGCGTTGTCCGTCGCGAGATACTCATCATGATCCCGAAAGCCAAACTCGTAATCAGGTACGATGTCCCTCCCTTACTAATGAGCGGGAGAGTCTGCCCCGTGACGATAATTCCCGATGCTACGATGAAATTGAACATTGCTTGCAATAGATACAGCAGCCCGAACCCCATCAGGAGCATTCCCTCGTAGCGGCTGACTGCCCTTTGGGCTAACTGTGCCAATCGAAAAAATAAGACGAAATAAGCCAGCGGGATCAGTATTCCTCCAACAATGAAGCCCATTTCTTCGATAATAATGGCATAGATATAATCCGAGAAAGCCTGTGGCAATATATCTCTCTCGATACTGTTCCCCGGCATTACTCCGAACAGCCCTCCACGAGCGATAGCAATCTTCGCATGTGATTCCTGAAAGTTGTCATCCGTAATGACGTACATCATCGAATCTCGCTGTTCAGGGCTTAAATCTTTTAGCGCCGGATCACTTACGATACGGTTTTTCCAAGTGGGAGCACGATTGGATAGTTTGCTCAGTGTTTGCGACGGTAGCGTAAGCAATAGGATATATGCCAGAATGGCAAAGGCTACTCCCCCGATGAATAGCCAGAAGAGATTCTTGCCGGGAGCACCTCCGATCCAGGAAATAAAGAAAAAGAAGGCTGCAATGAGCATGGCTGTGGATAGATTGTCTTTGGCAATGATAAGGATCGGGATTGCCGTAAGTATCGAGAACCAGACAAATCTTTTCTTGGCAGACAGGTGTCCGAGCAATGTATAGATGATAGCGGCGATCATGACCAGAGCTATCTTCATCAGCTCTGAGGGTTGGAATGTAAGGCCGAATGGCAGGGGGATCCAACGCGAAGCTCCGTTTATGCTCGTTCCATTGAATACTGCAATGATCAATAATACCAAGGATAGAAGGTATAGTCCCCCTCCCAAGAACTTCAAGGTCGTGGAGTTCAATCGGGATACTAAGACAACTGTTACAATGGACATGATGATGAATGCCCCATGCTTCAGTATGGGCGACATCATTCGCCCCTGATATGCCAAAGTGCTGGATGCACTATAGACTTCTACCAAGGAAATGACAACGAGAAAGAAGAAAACGACCCAAAGGGTCTTATCTCCCTGAAACAATTTTTTCCAAGCCATTTTCCTAATATCTCATAGATTCAATACCTCTTTCCGAAACTGATCCCCGCGATCCTCATAGTTCCGGAAAAGATCGAAGCTTGCACAGGCAGGGGAAAGAAGTACCGTATCTCCTTTGGATGCCATCTTGTATGCAAGCGAAACAGCTTCGTGCATTGAACGTGCATCCGCAATTCGCCTGATCTTGCCATCGAAGAACTTATGTAGCTTCTCGTTGTCTACTCCGAGGAAGATAAGGCCGTCTACCTTGGATAGTACCAGATCTTCTATATCTGTGTAGTCGTTCCCTTTGTCCGTGCCTCCCATAATGAGGATTACTTTGGTTTTCATACTCTCCAGAGCATACCAGGTGGAATTGACGTTCGTCGCCTTGGAGTCGTTGATGTAATCGACACCTTTGACGCGTGCAATCTTTTCCAGTCGATGTGGTACGTTTTTGAAGTCCTGTAAGGCTTCTCGGATATCTTCATTCTTAATATCCATAGCCTTGGCTGCAATGGCCGTTGCCATAGCATTGTGTCTGTTATGCATGCCGGACAGAGCCAGAAGTTCCTCGTCCATAACAAAAGGTGAGTTAAGATTCATGACAACCAATTCGTTCTTTTCATTGATCCAAGCAGTCGTATTTTCTGTTCGAGCTTCCATGGCAAACGGCATACAGCGAGCAGTAGGATGATGTTCCGCCACCCATTGGCTGATAAAAGCATCGTCCTCCCAATAGATGAAGCAATCCTCGGGCTGTTGGTTCTGTGTGATTCTCATTTTCGCTTCCGCATAAAGTTCGAATCGGTGATCGTATCGATCTAAATGATCCGGTGTAATGTTGAGCAGAATGGCCACATTAGCCCTGAAGTCGTACATATTGTCCAGCTGAAAGCTGCTCAACTCTATTACATAATAAGGATGCGGGTCGAAAGCCACCTGTCTGGCCAGACTAAAACCGACATTGCCTGCCAAACCGACGTCTAAACCTGCTTTGCAAAGTAGGTTGTACAACCACATTGTGGTGGTTGTCTTGCCATTGCTACCAGTGATGCACACCATGAAAGCATCGGTGTAACGTCCGGCAAATTCTATTTCAGATACGATTCCTATCCCTTTGGCAAGGGCTTGGCGGATAATCGGTGCCGTGTCGGGGATGCCCGGGCTTTTGATGAGTTCTCCCGCTTGGAGGATTATCTCCTCCGTATGCTGTCCCTCTTCGTAAGGTATGGCATACCGCTCCAACTCTTCCTTGTATTTCGGGGCTATCTTTCCGTAGTCGGATACAAATACACTAAGACCTTTGGCCTGTGCCAAAAGCGCAGCACCTACTCCGCTTTCTCCTGCTCCGAGAACGACTATATCATATTTTAATTGCTCCATCTTCCCAGTTCGTTTTTCTTTTATTATCGCATCTTAAGTGTGGCTATAGTAATTGCAGCCATGATGATCCCCACGAGCCAAAAACGAACGGTGATCTTCGATTCGGGAATCGCGTGCAAAGGCTTCTGTAGCCATGCATCTATACCGGCATTGCCCTGCTTTTGGAAGTGGTGGTGCAGGGGGGTCATCTTGAAAATGCGTTTCCCTTCGCCAGTCCTTCGTTTCGTCAGCTTGAAATAAAATACCTGAATCATAACGGAAAGGCCCTCTATGATGAACACGAAGCAGAGAATCGGCAGTAGCATCTCTTTGCGAATGATCAGAGCGAAAACTGCGATGATCCCTCCCAAGGTAAGACTACCCGTGTCTCCCATAAATACCTGTGCCGGATAAGCATTGTACCACAAGAAGCCAATAGTGGCACCGACGAAAGCAGAGGCAAAAATGGTCAGTTCCTCTGCACCCGGGATAAACATGATATTCAGATATGATGCCATCTCGATGTGGGAGGAGACATAGGCAAAAATGGCCAGTACGACTCCGATGATAGCGGAGGAGCCTGTAGCCAATCCGTCCAACCCGTCAGTCAGATTGGCGCAGTTGGAGATAAATGTCACTACCAGCACGGCAACACATACGAAGAGAATCCAACCGAATACCACTTTAGTCTTGCCTTTGAAGGGAAGTAAATCGGCATAGTCGAAGTTGTTGTTCTTGACGAAGGGGATTGTGGTCTTGGTCGATTTTACTTCCTGTTTATTGTAGTGTACTCGCTCCACCTGTCCGTCCCGAAGCACCTCGGTGTTTTCTTTTATCACTACGGCAGGATTCATATACAGTACTATCCCGATGATGAAACCCAGTCCCACCTGTCCGATTATTTTGTAACGCCCGTGCAAGCCCTCTTTCTTCTTGCGGAAAACCTTGATATAGTCATCCAAGAAGCCTAATGAGCCGAGCAGGACGGTGGTGACGATCATAAGCAGGATATATACATTATCAAGACGAGCCAACAATAGGGTGGGGATCAGAATGGAGATAATAATGATCACGCCTCCCATCGTGGGCGTTCCTTTCTTGCTGAGCTGGCCTTCCAACCCCAGATCACGGATAGTCTCGCCTATCTGTGCCTTTCGCAGTTTTTCGATGATTCGGTTGCCGATAACGGTGGCAAGCAATAATGCCAAGATAATGGCTACCGCGGACCGAAACGATACATAGTGAAACAGTCGCGCTCCGGGGAGGTGCAGTTTTTCGAGATAGTCAAACAGATAATACAGCATGATGTCTATAGAGTTTATTGAACGATACGATCTTTCGACATGGCATCGCAGACCACTTCGCGATCGTCGAAATGGTGTTTGATGCCCTTGATTTCCTGATAAGTTTCATGACCTTTGCCGGCTATCAAAACAAAGTCACCCTTCTCTGCCAGCATGCAGGCCGTGCGGATGGCTTCCGCCCGATCGGTAATGAGCAGCGTTTTCTTCTTGTCTTCTATCGAAAGTCCGGCAGCCATTTCTTGGATTATCTCTTGAGGCTCTTCATCGCGCGGATTGTCCGATGTCAGGATCAGACGTTCGCTCCTGCGGGCTGCCTCCTTAGCCATCATCGGACGCTTGCCTTTGTCCCTATTGCCTCCTGCTCCTACCACTGTGATCACTTTGTGCGATTTTGCCAATGGTCGTATGGTGTCCAATACGTTGATCAGTGCATCCGGCGTATGTGCATAGTCCACGATGGCCACATAGCCATCCTGTGCGGTGAATGCCTGGAAACGGCCGTCCACGGAAGTCAATTCGGAGAGGATACGCAGCACTTCTTCCTTGTCCTGTCCCAATTCGCAGGCGGTACCGTACACGCATAGTAGGTTGTAGGCATTGAAATCCCCTACCAGACGGACAAAGACTTCTCTATCATCCACGTACATATCCATGCCGTCGATATGCCTTTCTACTATCTTGGCTCGATAGTTTGCCATGCTCTTGAGTGCATAGGTACACACACGTGCTTGGGTGTTCTGTGTCATTACGAGGCCGTTCTTATCATCGGCATTGATCAGAGCGAAAGCTTGAGTACCGAGGCCATCGAAAAAACTCTTTTTGGCTCGCAGATATTCCGGTACGGAACCGTGATAGTCAAGATGGTCACGAGTGAGATTCGTGAAGATTCCGCCGTCGAAGTCAAGAGCACCGATTCTCTTTTGTGCCGCTGCATGAGAGCTGACCTCCATAAAAGCATATTCGCAACCTGCATCTACCATTCGACGGAAAAGAGCATTCAATGCCAATGGATCCGGTGTGGTGTGAGTGGTCGGTTCGGACAAGTCATCCACATAGTTGCAGACGGTACTCACGAGACCGACTTTATAGCCCATTTTTCGGAAGAGTCTGTGCAGCAGGGTTGCTACGGTGGTCTTACCATTCGTACCTGTCACACCCACCAGAGTCAGGTGGCGCGATGGATGCCCGTAGTGTGCCGAGGCCAATGAGGCTAAGGCTTCGGCTGTATCGGACACCTGGATAAAGCAGCATCCTTCAGGCTTTTCTTCCGGAAGGTCCTCCACGACAAAAACTCGGCAGCCTTGTGTAAGGGCTTGAGGTATGTAGATATGTCCATCTGTCTGTGTGCCACGAATGGCTACAAAGAGCGTGCCGACGGTAGCCTTGCGGGAATCGGATGCAATATCCGTGATCTCCTGTTTGGTATCTCCTATGACAGCTATCGGGCGCAACTCCGAGAGATATTGTTCGAGTTTCATTCCTTGTTCTTTACATAGATAAGTCGATGACAACAGTCTGCCCCACTGTCACCTTAGAACCATACGGTAAGGATTGGGCCACTACATGCCCCCATCCATTTGTCTTCACTCTCAGTCCAGAGAGTTGTAGCATATATAGAGCATCCTGTGCCGATAGGCCACGGACATCGGGCATTATACCGCGTTTGATAGCCGGCAAAGGCTTCAGACTTATGCGTCCGCTCTCCTCCGTGGCGCGTACCCACTGGTTTTTGTCGGTCTCGGATGCTGACTTGACGGGCAGATTCAAAGACTTCAATGCTGAGACGATTGGCTCGCGCTGTCCGGCACGTACAGCAGGCAGATGCTTGATCTCCGGTAGTGGGCTTACTGTGTCGAATGGTTCCGGCTCCTGTATCGCCAGTAGTTTTTCCGCTATCTGCTTGACTACCACGCCGGAGATTCCCCCACCGGAGGGATATACGCCACGGGGGCCTCGTACAACCACCATACAGGTGTACTTGGGATTTTCGGAGGGGAAGTATCCGCAGAAAGATACCAAGTGCATCGTGCCGCCGGCTCGATAGCCACTCTTGCCTTGAGAGATCTGTGCTGTACCGGTCTTTCCGCTGATGTTTACTGTGGGGCTTTTGACCGGCGAACCGGTTCCCTTGGCTACTACGTTCGAGAGCATATCCTGTATGGCCACAAGTGTAGAGTGCTTGCAAATGGAATCTCGCAGTACTACCGGCTGATGCTCCTGTACGATCTCCCCTCTATCCATCACTTTCGTTACGAAGTAAGGACGCATCATCTTGCCGCCATTGGCGATGGCGTTGTAGAAGGCCAATGTGTGGATCGGTGGAATCTGAGTCTCGTATCCGAACGACATCCATGCCAGGGTCGTGCCGTACCAGCGGTCGGGGTTGTCCGCACGCTTGCGTACTACGGCCGGCGCTTCGCCGGGTATTTCCAGCCGGAACTTGTCCGTGATACCGGTTCGCCTCACGGCCTCCACGTATTTGTCTGGATCGTGAGCGAAACCTTTCAGAATGATTTTGGCTACGCCTACGTTACTTGAGTACCAAATGGTCTGAGCTGCCGTAATGGGACCATATCCGCCTTTGTGGGCATTATGGTCCCTGACTGTACGCTTGCCTACGGAGAAGAGGCCGTTGCCCGTTTCGATGATGTCCTCCGGATGTACTATACCGGCATCAAGGGCAACCATCATCGAAACGGTCTTAAACGTAGAGCCGGGTTCTGACATGTCTGCCACGGCGTAGTTCTTGGATTCGATATATCCGCCGGACGATGTGCGTTGCAAATTGGTAATAGCCTTCACCTGTCCCGTGGCTACCTCCATCAGTATGGCTGTTCCACTCTCTCCCTCTACCTCTTCGAGCTTGTTGCGCAGCTCTACCTCAACTATGCTCTGCATATCCATATCGAGGGTGGTGTAGACATCGCAACCGCGCTTCGGCGACTGTATCGTATTCAGTATTCTTCTGCCTCCTACATAGACGCGGCTGGCCTTGCCCGTCTCGCCTCTGAGTTGCTTGTCGTAGAACAGCTCTATGCCGTTCTTCCCTTGCGACAGGCCTCCGTCCATCGATCCGTAAACGCTGCCGATGGTACGACTGCCCAATGAGCCGAACGGCATCATTCGCTTGGCTTTCTCCTCCGGACGTATGCTTCTCGGTATGGGGCCAAGGCCTTTGCGAGGCACACGTGCCAAGGGAGCCATATCGTACAGCTCTTTCATTTCCAGGTAGGATATATCCCGATTGATCACGGGCCAATAGCGACTCTTCTTGGCCATGCCTTGCTTCCATTTCTTTTTCAGGTCGGCCGGCTTTATCTTTTCGTATTGGTTGGAGAGCTTCCGGCTGATGTTGTGTGCCAGCGTATCGAGAAGCTTGTTCAGGCTATCCTTTTTGATTGATTTGAGCGGATCGGCTTGGAAGTCGAAGTAAAGACGGAAGTAAGGAGCCGTTATGGCCACGGCTCGTCCGTCCGCAGCGTATATGTTGCCGCGGATGGGTGCCAAGTCTACCGGTTCAGGTCGATGAAGAGTCTCCCCGATAGCACGCCATCTGTCTCCTTCGACAAAAATCGTCTTCAGAATCTTGCCGAATACTACGAGCAAGACCAGAATCATCAAGGCCCCTACGATACGGTAGCGACGTACAGCCTTATTGGTTACGGGATTGTTCCTCTCTTCCTGTTTCATGCCGGTAGTCTATTTCTTGCGTTGATCTTTATCGACCGGACGATAGAGGATGTAAGGTGGGGTCTGCGAGAGCGTCAGCTCCAGGTTTTGGGCCTGTATGGCTTTTTCCACATTTAGCTTCTGACTCATGGCGGTTACCTCAGAGGCTTTGAACAGGGCACGATAGCGGTAGTCCTTCACCTGCTCCTCGAGCCGGCCTATCTCGCGCACCTGCTCGATGGCTTCGTATCCGTTCCAAATGTTGATCACAGACATCAGAACGATGACCAGTCCCAACTTCCAGTTGCTGGCTATCCAAGGATGCTCGATGAAAGACCCTCCCATCAAGCTCCAAAAGCTATTTTTCTTCGTTGAAGTCGCCGTGTAAGCATCCCGAAGAGGTGCTTCCTCTTCTGTCGAGGTCTCCCGCTCAGGAGAGACCCCTTCTTGCTCGCATAGGATGTCCTCCCCTTCGTCGATATTGTTTTTAGTAGTCTCTTCCATTATATTTTTTCTGCTATTCGTAGTTTGGCACTTCTTGCACGAGGATTGTCGGACAGCTCCTTCGTCGATGCCGTCAGGGGCTTACGGGTGATGTGTCGCCAAGGGCTTTGCGGTGCTCCGTACAGTCGTAAAGCATCTTCGTCAGGTGCCTTTACGGTTCCGTAGCGGAGAAAGTTCTTGACCATCCTGTCCTCAAGCGAATGGTACGTCATTACGACAAGTCGTCCACCGCTTCGCAGACAACCGAGTGCTGCTCTGAGCATCTGTTCCAAGGCTCCCAGCTCATCGTTCACTTCGATGCGCAATGCTTGGAAGATACAAGCAAGCTGTTTCTTCTCTTCTCGCGGAGAGACGAGACTGCGCACGGCCTCCAGGAGTTGTCCCACGGTTTGCAGTCCGCCGGAAAGGGACTCCCTGTGACGGACGATGGATGCCGCAAGGCGGCGTGCCTGCTTCAGTTCACCATAATGATAGAAGAGGTCGGACAGGGACGAGGCATCGTATTCGTTCAGGATGGTGGCAGCATTTCGGCCGGCACGAGCATTCATCCTCATATCCAACAGAGGGCTTTCCGAACGGAAGCTGAATCCGCGCTCTTCCTCATCGAAGTGGTGCGACGATACACCGAGATCTGCCAATATGCCATCGACTCCATCCTCTCCGTAATAATCCATAAAGTTGGCGAGGTAGCGAAAGTTCGAAGGGACGAAGACGAAGCGCTCGTCTTGTAGGATATTCCGGCACGCATCGGCATCCTGATCGAATCCGTACAGCCGCCCTTTGGAACTCAATCGCTCCACGATGGCACGGGAATGTCCCCCTCCTCCGAATGTGACATCGACATAGCATCCGTCGGGATCGATTCGCAATCCTTCCAAACACTCATCAAGCATCACCGGAACATGATAAACAGTCTCTTTCTCAGGATTATGCATACTGGTTTGTCTCTCCTAAATCTTCGCTTGCGATCGTTTGCTATACCACGCTCCAAAGTTAGCCAATAACGTATAAACAAGAGGAAAAATCATGCAGATGAGACCAAAAACTTATCAACACCGAAGGGTATATATCGAGGAGGAAATGTTGAAAAACTTTGACGGAAAAATGTGTGCAAATACTGCCGTTTCTGCACCTCGACGGCTTTCTGCAGTTGTGCTCGTGCAGATTCAATCCCCAAATATCCATGACGGCTGCTATCGCACTTACAGAAATTTTTGATGGCTGACATGCAAATAAAGAGAATGCCCTGCGAGAGTACTGCTACTCTTACAGGGCATAGCCTTTGTTTTGCGCTGAGTGGTGTGTCGGTCGATCAGAATGCAGCACGGATCTTCTCTGCGGCTGCAGCCAGCTCTTCCTGCGAGGGCGTTAGCTTTTGGCGCCCGAAGTGCATATCTACCTCCGACTGCATCGGTACCAGGTGGATATGTGCATGAGGCACTTCGAGGCCTATCACCGTCATCCCCACTTTCCGGCAGGGGAAAGCGCGCTTGATGGCGGCAGCCACCCGTTTGGCGAAGATGGTCATCTCACTCAGATCAGCATCGTTCATGTCGAAGATGTAGTCCACCTCTTGTTTGGGTACGACCAAAGTATGCCCGTGGGCAAGGGGATTGATGTCGAGAAAAGCGAAGAACTTATCGCTCTCGGCAATCTTGTGGCAAGGAATTTCACCTGCGATGATACGGCTGAAAATAGTCATGGAACAAACTTTTTGTGTTTATAAACTAATGTCTATAATCTCGAATTCCACCAGTCCGCTCGGTACCTTGATCGAAACCGCATCGCCGATTTTCTTACCCATCAGACCTTGCGCGATAGGCGTATTCACGGAGATTTTGTTTTCTCTCAGGTTGGCTTCCGAGTCCGAGACGAGGGTATAGGCCATCACGGCACCCGTCTTCACGTTCTTGATCGTCACCTTGTTCAGTATCTGAACGCTTTCGGTACTTACTTGCGATTCGTCGATGATACGGGCGTTGGCGATCAGCCCTTTTAGCTGTGCAATCTTCGTCTCGAGGATCCCTTGAGCTTCCTTTGCTGCATCGTACTCGGCGTTTTCGGATAGATCGCCCTTGTCGCGTGCTTCTGCTATCTGCCGAGAGATCTCGGGACGCTGTACGCTTTCGAGTTCGGCCAGTTCGGCCAAAATCTTATCGTATCCTTCCTGTGTAATATAATTGTATGCCATACTTTCTTGTGCGTGGTGTTAGTTTAGAAAAACAATCCTTCATGCTGCTCTCGGCAGCCATTCTCACCCAAAGCTAAAAAAGAAGCCCGGAAGATACCCATATATATGGAATGTCTCCGGAACTCTCACTGTCCTTTGCTTTGGCTATTTGCGCAATTTCGCGTCCGCTGCAAAGATAGTAATCTTTCTTATATGAGCGACTTTAGCCCTCCGGTTGACCCCTGATCCGACTTCCTGCAAGTCTGCTTGGAGCCTCTGCTTCCTCCTCTCTTAATCGGGCAGTGGAGACGCTTCTACCGATTCGCGCAGACCCTTCTGATCGATCAAAGATCGAACTTCTTCTCCTTGTAGTTGTCTTTCGATAAAGGATGGGAAATGGGACGGTTAGCCCGAAAGATGAAAATGATTTTTTCGAGCCAAAAACGGTCGACTTGCGGCACGTGTTTTCGCGAAAACTCGCGCGAGAAAAAAATCGTTTTGGCGCGAGAATTTTTTACTTCCCGAACCAAAACAAAAATTTTTACGCGCCACGTTTTTTCGGCGCACGAATCGAAAAAATCTCGCTCGTAAATGTCCAAAGGGGTACGGAGGCTCGGGGAACTTCGGATTCCTGTCGAAGTGTGGGGATTTTTGTCTTTTGTCGGGCGTAAGTCTCCGTACTCTCGATCTTTTCTACGTCCGAACGAACTGTGCCTTGCGCTAGTGCTCGAAATTTTAAGCTGCCGAGCTCCTTGCCTGAAATGGAATTTGGGAAAAGTGGTATATTTGCAAGTCTCATCCAAAAGTATGCGGCATCATGGGTATTCGTGACAAAAGAGCAAGTCTCAACAATAAGAAGCAGCGCATCTTAGCCTGGTGGAGTCGTCATTGGTACGTCAAGTACCTGGTGGTAATCGGCTTCTTCTTTTTGGTGACGTTTGTTTTCGGCGATGCCAATATCAGTAAGCAGATTCGCTACAAAAGCCGTATCAACAACCTAAGGAAAGAACTACGAGAGGTAAAGGAACGCTATCATCAGGACAGTGTGCGTCTGGAAGAAATCCGAGCCAACAAACAAGGAATCGAGCATACGGCCCGAGAGTTGTATCTGATGAAGCGTCCCGAGGAAATCATTTTCCTGATCAGGGACAGCGTCCGCAATCAATATTAATGAAATAGGCAGATAGGGATGAATCCGCAGCAAATTCGCGAAATAAGCTACCGCGTCGGCAGCCTCTTTTTGATATTCGGGGCAGCATGCAGGCTGGTGCGCTTTGCGCCCGGAGATTATCTCTATGCTTTGGGCGCAGTGCTCTACTTGCTGTCCTATGCTCTGTCCCCTGTCGCGGATTTGGATACTCGCACGCGAAGACTCTATAGGATGAATGTCCTTTCCGGAGCATTCTTTGTTGTTTCTGCCGTATTGGTATTTATAAGAGAGGATTCGCTTTGGCTCCTGTTTTTTTCCATCGGCGTCGTCTATATGATTTATGCCTCCTTGCTTTTGCTTTTTAAGAAAGGACAAGGGGAGCAAGATAAAAAGAAGAAATAAGACTCTTCACTAACGAAATATGCAACCCTCCAAAAGTCGGTCGCCGCGCCTGAGGCGTCAGTCGGACAAGGTCTTCGAGGTCAGAGAAGAAGACACCCTTTTGCCATTTCTCATTGGCATACTGAAGGATAATAGTCGCACAGCCGTCAAGCAGATCTTGACGGGGCGGCGTGTTTCCGTCAATGGCATACCTACCACACGACACGATGCGGAACTGAAAGTCGGCGACAAGGTTGTCGTACATCGGACACAGGTACCGGAAGAGCTTCGCCACCCTTTGGTGCGCATCATCTGGCAGGACGATTATTTCGTTCTGATCGAGAAGAAAGCCGGTGTGTCCACCGTAGCCAGTGGTGTCAATAAGGATAGGACTGCTCTGCGTATTGTTAGCGATCATCTCAAGCAATACGACCCCGAGCTGAAGATCTTTATGCTGAACAGGCTGGACAAAGACTCTGCCGGAATGGTGCTTTTTGCCAAGAGCAAAAAAGTGCAGGCCTTCGTGGTGGACAAGTGGCAGAAGGTGGTATTGGAGCAGCGTTTCGTGATAGCCATCGAAGGGGATATGCCCGATGCCGAAGGTACACTGGATGCTCCTCGACATCAAATGCCGACCAAGGGCAAGCAGTCTCGCATCGTGCCCGAAGCACCCTCCGGCGATTCGGCCGGAACGGCTCGTTACAAAGTCATTCGTCGGGGACCGGTATGCTCGCTCGTGGAGGTAACACTACTGAGTGGTCGGAACAATCAGCTCCGTCGGCAGATGGGGCAGCTGGGGATCCCGATCGCAGGCGATTGGCGGCAGGGTAGTTCTTTCCGCCATCTGGATTGCCTGGCTCTGCAGGGGACGCGCTTCGTATTCCGCCATCCGGAAACCGGTGAGACGCAGGAATACAAGCTGCCTTTGTCCAAGCTCTTTCGCAGGCTGATGCATATCGAAGAGGGTTCTGCAGCAATCGAAACAATATCGAAGAAGAAAACGCGTTCCAAATAGGTACCTGACTAATTTTAATAATCCAACATATAATAATGACAAACATGAACCTCAGAAACAGCAAATGGACGGTAGCTTTAACCCTCCTGTTTCTCTCTATGTTGCCCATTGGGGCATCTGCCCAGATTATCAAGGACGTAGTCGTTTGGAAGACCTCTTTGCAGGACAGCGATACGCCCGAGAAAACATTGGTGTTTACGGCGACGATCAAATCCGGATGGCACCTTTATGACCAGAACCTTCCCGAGGATGGCCCTACATCTACGGAGTTTCTGTTCGATAAGATGACAGGAGCCAAACTGGTCGGTAAGGCTACTCCCGACAAAACTCCCATCGACCAATACGACAAGCAGTTCGAAATGAATCTGAGGTGGTATGAGAAGACTGTCTCTTTCCGCCAGAAAATTCAGGTGACGGATCCTGCCAAGTTCTCTATCAAGGGTGGTGTCCGCTTCATGGCTTGTAATGATGAAAACTGTCTGCCTCCCGAAACGAGCGACTTCTCTTTCGATGCTTCGATGATCAAGAGCAAGGCGGCAGCTCCTATTACCGAAGCAGAGGCCGCAGAAGCTGATATGGCTGCCGAAGCGGTTGCTGCTGAGGTTGCAGCGGATACCGCATCGCAGGCCGATGCTGCCGATGCTCTTTCGTCCAAAGCAGACCTGTGGACGCCGGTTGTGAGCGAACTGCGTGCATACGGCGATGATACGCTCAAACAGGCGGAGAGTGCTCCCTGGAAGATTTTCCTCTACGGTTTCCTCTATGGTTTTGTCGCTTTGCTTACTCCTTGCGTGTGGCCGATGATCCCGATGACGGTGAGCTTCTTCCTCAAGCGTAACAAGGACAAGAAGAAAGCCGTGAGAGATGCCTTCACCTATGGAGCTTCCATCATCGTTATCTATGTAGTGCTCGGCTTGCTCATTACGGGTATTTTCGGTGTCAATTCTCTGAACAGTTTGGCCACGAATGCGGTCTTCAACATCATATTCTTCCTACTGCTGGTAGTCTTCGCCATCTCTTTCTTTGGAGCATTCGAGCTGGTGTTGCCGTCATCTTGGACTAACAAACTGGACAGCAAGGCAGACTCTACAACCGGTTTGCTCAGTATTTTCTTCATGGCCTTTACGCTGGCTTTGGTGTCTTTCTCATGTACCGGTCCTATTATCGGTACACTTTTGGTACAGGCCGCTACGGCCGGCTCCAAACTGGCTCCGGCCATGGGTATGCTTGGCTTTGCCACTTCATTGGCTTTGCCCTTTACCCTTTTTGCCGTCTTCCCCAGCTGGTTGCAGGGCATGCCTAAGAGCGGAGGATGGTTGAATATGGTGAAGGTGGTACTCGGCTTCCTCGAATTGGCGCTTGCTCTCAAGTTCCTTTCCGTGGCGGACTTGGCCTACGGCTGGCATATTCTCGACCGTGAGACCTTCCTCGCTCTCTGGATTGTCATTTTCGCTCTGCTCGGTTGCTATCTCTTGGGATGGATTCGTTTCAGTCATGATAGCGAATGGCCGTATCTCTCTGTGCCGCGTTTTATGATGGCTACCGTTTCTTTGGCCTTTGCCGTGTATATGATCCCCGGCTTGTGGGGTGCTCCGCTCAAGGCCGTGAGTGCCTTTGCACCACCGCTCCACACGCAGGACTTCAATCTTTATAGTGGCGAAGTTCATGCTCACTTTACGGATTATGAGGCCGGTATGGCTTTTGCTCGTCAGGAGAACAAGCCTGTGCTCCTCGACTTCTCCGGCCATGGCTGCGTGAACTGTAGAAAGATGGAGAACGCCGTATGGATCGATCCTACGGTAAAGAGCATGTTGGAAAAGGACTATGTGCTCATTACCCTGATGGTGGATGAGAAGAAGCCTCTGGCCGAACCCCTGACCATCGTTTTCGATGGTAAAGAGAAGACTCTCCGCACCGTAGGCGACAAGTGGAGTTACCTCCAGAGCCACAAGTTCGGAGCCAATGCTCAGCCTTTCTATGTGGCTATTGATCATGAGGGCAAGCCTCTGAGCGCATCCTACTCATATAATGAAGATGTACCTCTGTACGTAGACTTCCTGAAAGGTGGTTTGCAAGAATTCAAAAAGCGCAAAAACAAGTAATCGTTTTTCATCAGGCGATGCATACACGCGCTGAGAAGTTGGAGGCTTTCGGCCGTCTGCTGGATGTCTTGGATACGTTGCGAGAGCAGTGTCCGTGGGATCGGAAACAGACGAACGAAAGCCTTCGAACAAATACAATAGAAGAAGTCTATGAGCTGAGCGAAGCTCTCTTGGGCGAGTGTCCGGACGAGATTCGCAAGGAGCTTGGCGACGTCCTGCTGCACGTAGCTTTCTATGCCAAAATCGGAGAGGAGAAAGGCCAGTTCGATATTGCTTCGGTCTGCCATGCCCTCTGCGACAAGCTGATCTATCGGCATCCGCATATTTACGGCGATGTGCAGGTGGAAAATGCTGCCGAAGTGGTACGCAACTGGGAGCAACTCAAACTCCGAGAAAAGGATGGGAACAAGTCCGTTCTCGCCGGTGTGCCGAAGTCTCTTCCCGCTTTGGTGAAGAGCTATCGCATGCAGGAGAAAGCTGCCGGCGTAGGCTTCGACTGGGAGCAGCGAGAGCACGTATGGCCGAAGGTGGACGAGGAGCTGAACGAAGTCCGAGGAGCTATTGCCTCTGAAGATACCGATGCCATGGAGGCAGAATTCGGGGACTTGCTCTTTGCCGTGGTGAATGCTGCCCGTCTTTATGGTATCAATCCGGATAATGCTCTCGAACGTACCAATAGAAAATTCGACAGCCGTTTCTCCTATGTGGAGATGCGAGCCGGACAGCAGGGCAAAGCCCTCAAAGACATGACTCTTTCTGAGATGGATGCGCTGTGGAATGAGGCAAAGCAGAAAGGATTCTAACCTCGTTCCAAGGGGAAAAAGCTATCTTTGTAAGCACGATTTAGCATTATTACTATAATGAACGAAGACATTAAAAAGAATACCTCGGCATCGGAATATTCGGCCAGCAATATCCAAGTATTGGAAGGCTTGGAAGCTGTCCGCAAGCGACCGGCCATGTATATAGGTGACATCAGCGAAAAGGGATTGCACCATTTGGTCTATGAGGTGGTAGACAACTCGATAGACGAAGCTTTGGCCGGATACTGCGACAATGTAGAGGTAATCATAGAAGAAGATAACTCCATTACGGTTCGTGACAATGGTCGCGGTATTCCGGTGGACTATCACGAGAAAGAAGGTAAGAGTGCTCTCGAAGTGGTTTTGACCGTACTGCATGCCGGAGGTAAGTTTGACAAGGGTTCATACAAGGTCTCCGGAGGTTTGCACGGAGTGGGTGTTTCCTGTGTGAATGCGCTTTCCACGTATTTGCGTGCTGAGGTGCATCGTGACGGGAAGATCCATATGCAGGAATTCAGCTGCGGCAAACCGTTGCACGATGTGGAGGTGATAGGCTCCACGGATCGTACGGGGACAACTATTCAGTTCAAGCCGGACAGCTCTATTTTCTCTGTTACGGAATACCAATATTCGATACTGGCCAAACGCCTTCGTGAGCTTTCCTATCTGAATGCGGGGATCACTCTTTCGCTGACGGATAAGCGAATACTCAAGGAAGACGGTAGCGGTTATAAGCAAGATGTATTCTATTCGGAAGAAGGATTGAAGGAGTTTGTCCGTCACCTCGACCGCATGAAGGAACCACTGGTGGACAACGTTATCCACATCGTTACCGAGAAGCAAGGGATCCCCGTGGAGGTAGCCATGACGTACAATACTTCCTATCTGGAGAATGTATATAGCTACGTCAATGACATCAATACGATCGAAGGCGGTACGCACTTGGCCGGATTCCGTCGTGGACTTACTCGAACTTTGAAGAAGTATGCCACGGACTCCAAGCTTTTGGATAAGGTGAAGGTGGAGATCACCGGCGACGACTTCCGCGAGGGGCTGACTGCCGTGATCAGTATCAAGGTAGCCGAACCGCAGTTCGAAGGTCAGACCAAGACCAAGCTCGGCAATAATGAAGTGACCGGTGCAGTCGATATGGCTGTAAGCGAAGCTCTCGAATACTATCTGGAGGAGCATCCGAAAGAAGCTAAGTTGATCGTGGATAAAGTCGTATTGGCAGCAACCGCTCGTCAAGCAGCCCGTAAGGCTCGCGAAATGGTGCAGCGCAAATCGCCCTTGTCCGGTGGAGGACTGCCGGGTAAGCTGGCCGACTGCTCTTCCAAAGATCCGGAGCAGTGCGAACTCTTCCTCGTCGAGGGTGATTCGGCCGGTGGAACCGCCAAGCAAGGACGCGACCGTGAGTTTCAGGCTATCTTGCCGCTGAGAGGAAAGATCCTCAATGTGGAGAAAGCCATGCAGCACAAGGTATTCGAAAGCGAAGAAATCCGCAACATATATACTGCTTTGGGGGTGACGATCGGAACGGAAGAGGACAGTAAAGCCCTCAATCTCTCCAAACTTCGCTATCATAAGGTGGTGATCATGACCGATGCTGATGTGGACGGTAGTCATATCGCTACGCTCATCCTTACGTTCTTCTTCAGGAATATGCGTACGCTTATAGAAAACGGCTATGTCTTCATCGCTACTCCTCCTCTCTACCTTTGCAAGAAGGGGAAAGAACAGGAGTATTGCTGGACGGAGCAGCAGCGGCAAGCGTTTATCGACCGTTATGCCGATGGTAATGAAAGCCGTGTGCATGTACAGCGTTACAAGGGTCTTGGTGAGATGAACGAGGAACAGCTTTGGGAGACGACGATGGATCCGGAGAAGAGGACGCTTCGTAAGGTGACGATCGAGAATGCTGCTGAAGCAGACGCCATATTCTCCATGCTGATGGGAGATGAGGTGGGTCCGCGCAGGGAGTTTATAGAAGAAAATGCTACTTATGCAAGAATAGATGCTTAGTCCTAAGAACTATCAGTACTATCCTGCGGCGCTCCGACAGCTCTATGAAGAGCTTGACGGTGCGCCGCAAGCTTTTGAGGGAGGAGAGTCTCCTTCTCGGCCTGTTATCGGCTTGACGGCCAATTACAATGCCTCCGGCTCGTGTATCGCCAGAGCCTATACCGAGTCCGTGATCCGTGCCGGCGGTTTGCCTCTACTTATTCCTCTGACTGCGGATATGAGGACTATACGCCATTATGCTACGCTCATCGATGGACTGATTCTTTCCGGTGGAGACGATTTGCTCCCTTCCTATCTGGGAGAAGACCCGATCCCCACACTGGGCGAAGTCAATCCTGAGCGAGATCGGAGCGAACTGCTATTGGTGGCCGAAGCCTCACGCCGCAATGTGCCGATCCTCGGTATCTGTCGGGGGCATCAGCTCCTTGCGACAGCTTTCGGTGGAGGGATGTATCAGGACATATATGCCCGGTTGGAAAATCCGCTGGGGCATAATCCGAAAATCCCCATATCGTTTGCGGCACACCAAGTCCGCTTGCAAGGCGATTCCGTATTGGCTCGGGTACTTGGCCTAAGCGATGGCAAATCAATACAAGTCAACAGCCTGCATCATCAGGCAGTCAGCAGAGCACCGAAACCTTTCCGCGTGACAGCCCTTTCGTCCGATGGCATTATCGAAGCCATGGAGGCCTATCCGGAGAAGCCTATCCTCTCGGTACAGTGGCATCCGGAGCAAATGGCCTATGCCGGTGATACCCGTCAGCAGAAGCTGTTCGATCATTTGGTCGCCGAGGCATCTCTCTTTGCCAGAGCCAAAGCGGTGCACCGCTCTGTAATTGTGCTGGATTCGCATGTGGATACGCCCATGCATTTTACTCCGGATTTCGATTTTATGAAGAGAGGAAATACGCTGGTCGATGGCCCCAAGATGTGCGAAGGACTTGTCGATGCCTGTGTCATGGTTGCCTATCTTCCGCAGGGCGAGCGCGATGATGCCTCACTGAAACAGGCTACGGACTACGCTACGGAGAAACTGGAGGCTATTCGTTCCCAAGTGCTCTTGCATCCCGAAAGTCTGATGCTGGCGACCAATCCCGAAGAGGTGCGAGAGGCTAAACGTAGAGGTTTGCGTGCCATTATCCCCGGCATAGAAAACGGCTATGCCATAGGCAAAGAGTTGGCTAATATCGAGCGGTTTCGTGACATGGGCGTCTGCTATATCACGCTCTGCCATAATGGCGACAACGATATATGCGACTCTGCGCGTAAGAGCAAGCATGAGCATAACGGCCTGAGTGACTTTGGTCGGGAGGTCGTTCGGGAAATGAATCGGTTGGGGATTATGGTGGATGTATCCCATACGGCTCCTACCACCGTTCGTGATGTCCTTCAAATCAGTACTGCCCCGATCGTGGCCAGTCACTCTTCGGCTCGCGCCCTATGTGATCATGCACGCAATCTGACAGACGAAGAAGCCCTCGCCATAGCCCGCAATGGAGGAGTGGTACAGGTTTGCCTCTATGCCGGATTCATCTTCGAGCAGGAGGAAGAGGCTTCTGTGCGGCATGCTGCAGACCATATCGACTACCTCGTCAGGTTGTTGGGCATCGAGCACGTAGGTATCGGTTCTGATTTCGATGGAGATGGGGAGTTAGTCGGCTGTAGGGGAGCCAATGACCTGATCAATCTGACTGTCGAACTTCTACGTCGCGGCTATACTTCGGATCAACTCAAGCTACTTTGGGGCGAAAATTTTCTTCGAGTAATGCACGATGTGCAAGAAAGATCAAAGTGTCACTAGATGTAGTCTTTCGGCGCGTTTTAGCTGCCAAAGATTCGATTTTGGTGTACAATTATTTGCAAATGTGAAAATAACCTCTATCTTTGCATCGTGGTTTTTTCATAATAGTATTAGATTTTAAGGTTAACAAGAAGATCGAAGGCTGTCGGGAGACATTCTTTAGATTGCGAGATCCCGACCTGTGCTTATTGCGCAGGGCGGGTTTTTGTTTTTAAGGCGATCTTTTTTTGTTACTCGTTACCCTTGTCCGAAAGGATCTCAAAAAGAGCAAAAAGCGGAGGAACAGAAAGTTTAAGATGTCGGACAGTGAGGTCATGACTGTCCTGGTCCCGTTTCATCTGTCAAAATACCGAGATTTGAAAGCTTTTTATCTTCATACCACCCACTCTTGTCGATCCGAGTTTCCACTTCTTCTCTCTTATAATCGCTTTGTAGAGCTGCAAAGCAGGGTGGGCTTCAAGTTGATAGCATTTCTCAATATGTAGTCGTCCCTTAAAGAACATTTTTAAGGGACGACTATATAATAGGGCTGTATTGTTAGTTCTGAGGAAGATTGATTAGCCCTAAACAAACATCTCCACCCCAGTTGCGGTCTTGGGTGGAGTTTTTTTACTCGTAAGTTTTTGGGTGTAGAAAAGGGCGTAAATCTCATAACTTGCTGATTTACACCCTTGTTTGCGGAGAGAGAGGTCGGTGAACCTTTCCTCTTATATGCTTAAAAGTCAATGCTTTTATTTTTCCAAACTTGTTATCGGTAACGATTTAGGCACAAAATTTAACACCTAATTGTCCACCTTTGACCTATGCTTGTCTGCATATATCTTGGGTTCAAAGATACAACATATTTCTTAATAAACAATCATTCTGAATAAGAATAACTTAGCTCAGGTGCAAGGTGCAAGTCTATCTATATATAGATACTTGCACCTTGCACTTGTTTCTGACTTGTTTTGAAAAAATGCAGTATTTTATGTCATTAATGTAATCTCTTGCTATTAATAAGTTTAAAACTCATACTCCTTGCTTACTCGTATTCTGAACGAAATCACTATCTTTGCATCAGGTAAATAGATTTTTTACGGATTCGTCCGTTTTATATAACATAACGTTCGCTGAACGTCTCACCACGAAAACTGGCACTTTTCATACAGACGAGACAACAGTCGCAATGTTCATACTATACGAAAGTATGGCGTGGGCTTGCCTGTTTCGTCTGTGGGTATGCCAGTACCTCGTGGTGGAATAGTGTGAGTTCCACGCTTTTTCTTTTGAGGTACAGCGAGCAACAGTATAAACACTAAAATCAAGAAACATGGGAAAGATTAAAGTTTACATTGCCGCTTCACTCGATGGATACATCGCTCGACCTGACGGAGATTTAGATTGGCTAACCGAATTTCCAAACCCCACAAAAGAAGACTATGGGTATAATGAAATGCTAACTTCTGTAGATACTGTTATCATGGGAGGAAGAACTTATCATGAATTATCATGCATGGATATTTTATGGCCATACAAGGATAAGAAAACTTTTGTGGTATCTCATAAAGCGATAGATACAAAAGAAAACATAGAGTTTATAACAGATAATATTATCGAACGAATATCTGATCTCAAAAATAGAAGCAGTCAGGATATTTGGCTAGCTGGTGGTGGAGAATTAATCACCATGTGCATAAATGCAGGCTTGGTTGATGAGATGCAAATCTGCTACATCCCCGTAATTTTAGGTTCAGGCATTCCATTGTTTCCCAGCAACCCCAAAGAATCTAATTGGGAATTGAGAGAAAATATTGCCTACGCTTCCGGCATTATAAAATTGAGTTATAGACTATTGAGATAATCACGTATGTAGCATTTTGAAGAAATGGTTAGGTTTATTCGACTATTATTCATACATTTGCAATCGAATTTAAAAATACTCTGATGAAAATAAACAATTAATAGTTGGTTTTAATTAAACCGACACCATAGAGTTCTACATACCTTCGGTTTAATCCGATTCCTCTTTGGAATCACTATTAATTGTTGCAAAATGAGTATTATCGTCAGTGATGTTTCTTATCACTATTTCAATCAACATACACTATTCGAGTCTGTAAGTTTTTCTGTTTCACGTGGCGGGAAAGTATCTCTTATTGGCAATAACGGAGTAGGAAAATCAACCCTACTAAAGTTGTTGGCAGGAGAACTTATGCCTTCTTTCGGTAATATCCGAACAGAATCCAAGCCTTACTATGTTCCCCAGCAGATAAACATCAAAGAGCAGACTATTGCCGAAGCTCTCGGAGTATCAGAAAAACTAAATGCTCTCAACGCAATTTTTGGAGGAGCTTCTGAACAGGTTTACTATGACACTCTAAACGATGATTGGGAGGTAGAAAACAGATGTCGTCAAGCTTTAAAATACTGGGGATTAGAAGGCATCGAACTTGATTCATCTATCTCATTATTAAGCGGAGGAGAAAAAACGAAAGTTCTATTGGCGGGATTGGCTCTGCATAAGCCGGAGATTGTTTTACTCGATGAACCAACCAACCATCTTGACCTGTCTGCTCGGAAAATATTATATGAATACATCCAGAACACAAAAACTACAGTTGTAGTTGTCAGTCATGATGTTAGCCTGTTAAATCTTTTAGATACAACATACGAGTTGTCTCCAAAAGGAATTAGGCTATATGGAGGGAATTATGATTTTTACAGAGAACAAAAAGAGATAGAAGATCGGTCTTTAGAACAGCAAATTGATGCAGAACAAACTGCCCTTCGGGTAGCTCGAAAAAAAGCACAGGAAGTTCGAGAACGACAAGAAAAACGTACCTCGCAAGGTGAACGAAGCAAACAAAAAGGTGGTATTGCTCGAATCGTTATGAATGCTCGTGGTAATTTAGCAGAAAACAGTTCTGCCAAATTGAGAGAAAAGCATTCAAATATTATTGACAATACCAGACAACGCCTATCTGCATTACGGGATCGCCAGCTACAAAACACAGAATTGAAAATAGATTTTGAGGACACGAAACTACATAACGGGAAAATTCTAATCTCTGCCCACGAACTCAATTTCGGATATGTGAAAGATAAATTTCTTTGGCAATCTCCTATCGATATTGAAATAAGGAGTGGTGATCGAATTCACATTCGAGGGAATAACGGCTGTGGTAAAACAACTTTTCTGAAATTATTGCTTGGAGAATTATCTCCAATACAAGGCAAAGTTATCAGATCTGATTTTTCGTATGTCTATCTCGATCAAGAATATGAGCAGGTAAACCAACCTCTCACTGTATTGGAATTAGCAGAGCAGTATAATAAAGACAATTTGGCAGACTATGAAATTAAAATCCGATTAAACCGAGCTTTATTTCCACTGGAATCGTGGAATAAAAATTGTCAAACGTTAAGCGGAGGCGAACGTATGCGGCTTTATCTCTGTTGTTTAATGATATCAAATCACATTCCTGACATTTTTGTTTTAGATGAGCCTACAAATAATCTTGATTTATCAAGCTTGTCGATTTTGATGGAAACAATCAAGAATTATCGGGGAACAGTCTTGATTATTTCACACGATGAATATTTCATCAACGAAATAGGAGTAACAAATAGTATTCAACTATAATTAAATTGAAAGGATCATGGGTATAAACGTAGATTTAGATTCGATTATCTATCACTAATTACTTTTAAGATAGAGATTTACAGGGTGTGTTTGACAAGGGTTTATCATTCTTGTTCTAAATACTCTATGCCTTTTTTAAGTTATTAGTCTGTAAAATCAACAATTTACAGAGATAGTCTTATCATTAAAAACTACTGAAATGATTAGAAAAATAGAAAATATATCAAAACAGATAGAAGATCAGATACAAATAAAGGAACTGGAAGTATCCAATATAATACGTGATGTACCTCCTATAATTCTGATATTAGAGAGAGGATTCGTGGAAATGAAGTCTTTAGTTTTAAGTGAAAACTTCAAAACTAATTCTGATGAAATCCATTTTTTCAAAGAAACAAAACCAAAGTTATTCTCCAAATTAATTTACTACAAAAAGATACACAATATCGAATTAAACAAGCCTGTATGTGGTTTTGATACAATCAAAGAATATTTGGAAAAGGAACAAGAGAACATTAACTTCTTTTACCACAAAAACAATGATTTTATTCAATACTACCGACTTGGGAAAACAATTTTGGATGAATATTACTTTGTAAGGAATCGGCGGGAAATGGGTTTAAATTTGGAATCTTTTTATTTTGAAAGAGATCCCAATTTTTCCACTAATTACGATTTCAAAGTCGCTAAACTTCTTGCGAATGATATGTTGGCAGCCTATCTGGAATCAGAGTTGACAAGATTGAAACAAAGAGAAGAACTCTTTGACAAAAATTCGCTTACTAACACCAAACATACTTGGACAGACACAAAATCTGCTCTGGTTGAATTAATTTATGCTGTTCATGCCGAACAGAGTGTCAATTCCGGGAATATTGACTTGAAAGTTTTAGCCTTAGTATTTGAAAAAATATTCAATATTGAATTAGGCGATATTTACCGGATATTTCTGGAGATTAGAGGACGAAAAGGAGAAAGAACGACTTATTTAAACCGTTTGGTAGTTGCTCTTAATAAACGAATGAATGATGCAGATAGCAGGTGATTTCAAGTTGAGTGAATTAAATAAAATAAGAAACACGCAGAATATATAATTTCTGCTTATTAATAATCTGAATATGAAACAATTATATTTAATTAACGAATTTAAGAAAAAATCTATTGAGGACTGTACTATTTCTGCTGTCTTAATGTATGGTTCTTTTATAAAAGGAGAAGGCGATAAGTTTTCGGATATTGAATTTTATATTTTTCTTCGAGATGATTGCCATATAGATAAATACAAGTGGATATCTTCTGTTAATCCAATAGCGTTGATGTTTGTAAATGAATTTGGTACAGATGTAGTTATATTTGATAATCTCATTAGAGGAGAATTTCATTTTTTGCCATTAAAAGAGATTTCAATAATCAAAAGTTGGCAAGGACACACTTCATTTGAGTTTAAAGAGAAGATGAATTTAGTAGATAAGGACGGTTTACTTACAGATGTATTAAATGACATTGAGCCTCCTTATGAACCAATTCGTAATACTCCAGCTCAAATTGAGTGGCTTGCTGATTCATTAATAAACAATTTACTTTTTGCATCCAATCTTTTCCAAAGGGGAGAATATGCACATCTACATAATATCTTTCAATATATTCAAAAACACACATTGTGGTTGATAAGGATATATGAACAATCAGAAAAACATTGGGAGAGTCCAACAAAAAAACTGGAAGTCGATATTTCTTCTTATTGGTACAATAAATATCAGACCATTGTTCCTATAATCACAAGAAAAAGTCTAAACAAAGCTCTCTTAAATGCTTTTGTCCTATCTAAAGATATATTCAAGAAAACAAATGTGTCATCCTCTAAATTAGAACTTATTTACAGAATAGAAAACACGTTTGAAATAAACCACAGAAATGAAGAAACCTAATAATTGACAATTATTGATATTTCATCCTGCTGATAAATAGTAGCAGAGATAAAACAGATAAACCCAAGTTGTACCCAGCTTGGGTTTATCTGTTAAACTACGCTCAGAACATCGTTCCAATTTTCATCAAAATTAGACCTTTTATAGCTTGTAAAACACCCCATAAACACATTTCATTCATAACCAACAACATATAGGCTATTTAAAAAAAACTCACCCAACTTGGGTTTATCTTGTGAAATCAGCATTTTATTCTTTCTGACCTTTGCAACAAATCAATAAGTTACAATTATGGATGTCATAACAGTTGAATCAAAAGCCTTTAAGGAATTGGAGGCTAAGATTAATGCTATTGCAGATTATGTTCTTAATAAGCAAGAAGCGGATAATATAAATGAAGATGAAATCTGGGTGGATAGTTATGAGGTCTGTACATTCTTAAAAATCAGCGACAAAACATTGCAAAGACTTCGGGTATCAGGAACAATTGCTTATTCTAATATTCGAGGACGCTATTTTTATAAAATCGGCGAGATAAAACGAATGCTGGAAGAAAGGCTGATTAAAAGTAATTCGGAATGTCTAAATGACTTGGTAACAAATCACAGGCTATATGTTAAGGAAAGAAGAAATCTTAGAAAGAACAAATAACGGGTTGAATGTTTTCAAGCATTATATCACCTGTCAATGGCGTGTCGGGCGTAATTTCTTTAATCCTTTATATGAAGACAAAAAGGCTTCATGTAATATATATTTCGACCGGAAAAACGGAGTATACAACCTGAAAGATTTCGGAAATGATGAGTACAGCGGGGATTGTTTCTACTTTGTCGGTAAACTGAAAGGATTAAACTGCAACAATACCATTGATTTTGTAGAAATCCTGAAAAGCATAAATCGTGATTTATCGCTGGGGCTATCGGAAGATACAGAAATACCAATCCAATCAATCCCGAAGCCAACTATACCCATCCTTCCCGAAAAGAAAACCAAGCCATACAGTTTCCAGGAACAAAGATTCACCCAAAATGAATTAGAGTATTGGGAAAAATATGGGATAAACTCGGAGCTATTGGAACAATATAAAGTTTGTTCTGTTCGGGAGTTCAAAAGTGAAAATTCCGATAACAAGCCGTACTCCATTGCTTCTTCTTCGGCAGAACCGATATTTGGCTATAAGTCCAAACGCTATATAAAGCTATACCGTCCGTCTTCCAAAATACGATTCCTGTATGGCGGAGATATCGGCGATAATTATTGTTTCGGACTTGAACAACTGCCCGCCAAAGGCGATACGGTCTTTATTACCGGCGGGGAAAAGGATGTCCTTTCCCTGGTAGCTAAGGGTTTCCATGCAATCTGTTTTAACAGTGAAACCGTAAACATTCCGGCAACAATCATTCATAAACTGTCATTCCGGTTCAAACATATCATTCTACTTTATGATGTAGATAAAACCGGGCTTGAGAGTTCTTCCAAACATAAAAAACAGTTGGCAGAATACGGCGTAAAACGCCTTCTATTACCACTTTCAGGAACAAAAGAAGAGAAAGATATATCCGATTATTTCAGGCTTGGGAATAACCGTGAATCGTTTCTGAAACTCTTCCTTGATTTTTTAGATACTCTATACAGCGATACTATGACTATGCTGAAATCGTGCGAAATAGACTTTAATAATCCTCCGGCAAAAGCACAGGAAATCATATCTGCCGGGGATGTACCACTGGGTACACAAGGAAATATCCTTTGTATCACAGGCGGTGAAGGAACTGGGAAAAGCAACTATGTGGCAGCACTGGTGGCTGGGTCGATAAAACCGGAAAATGTTCGTATAGATACGTTGGGAATCCATGTATACGAAAACAGTCAAAATAAAGCTGTTCTGCTGTATGATACAGAACAGTCCGAAGTACAGCTGTTTAAGAATGTTTCCAACCTATTAAAGAGGGCAAAACAAGCAGAAAAGCCGGAAGAGTTGAAAGCCTTCTGTCTTACCGGGATGTCCCGCAAAGAACGTTTACAGGCTATTGTACAAAGCATGGATAAGTTTCATTATCAATATGGCGGTATCCAGTTGGTTGTAATAGATGGTATTGCCGATTTGGTACATTCCGCCAATGATGAAGCCGAAAGTTTGCGGGTTGTCGATGAACTCTACCGATTGGCTGGAATATATCAGACCTGTATTGTTTGTGTATTGCACTATGTTCCGAACGGATTAAAGCTTCGTGGGCACTTGGGGTCGGAACTGCAACGTAAAGCGGCTGCGATTCTTTCCATTGAGTTGGATAATGATCCGACTATATCAGTCGTGAAGGCTCTGAAAGTTCGTGAAGGCAGTCCTTTGGATGTTCCGTTAATGCAGTTCACTTGGAACAAAGAAGTCGGAATGCACCTGTATCTTGGAGAAAAGCCCCGTGAAGAGAAAGAGAAACGGAAAGAAAAGGAACTGGTAAGCGTTACCCGTGAAGTTTTCGACCAACAAACATTTATCACTTATATAGATTTGTGCGAACAGATACAGCAAATTATGGATGTAAAGGAACGCACGGCGAAAAGCTATATCCGTTTTATGCGGGAGAAGGAAATTATCATCAAAGATCCTTCAAATCAGAGTTATTTTATCAAAGGTCATTTTTAATCGGTTATTGTCATGAATATAGATAGAGAAACATTCATCGCCTGGATGGAACGTATAATGGACAGGTTCGAAATGGCGGATAAGAAAATCGAACGATTGACAACCCAACGTAATTGCTTGGATGGTGAACAACTTTTAGATAATCAGGATTTGATGTTTCTCTTGAAAGTCAGCCTTCGCACACTTCAACGCTATCGAGCAAAGGGTATTCTACCTTACATCAAATTAGATGATGGAAGATGTTACTATAAGGCTTCGGATGTGCACAAACTGATTAGGGAACGATTTTAATTATACTCTTTCCTTCAAAATACAGTTTTAAGCATATCCACCACAAATAGATTCCATATTTCTCAATTTCAAAATGAGTTAGAAGTCCATGAGACAAATTATTCCTGAAATTGACATCTATCCCATTTTGTAGAAAGGATTCTATTTCATATAGTATTTCTTCGTCAATCACGCCTTGAAGCATCGGGAAAATTACACCTAAAGAAGGAGCCTCTTGACGTTTTTTCTCTAAAGTAGTTATGTTTCCCTTTGTGATTTCAGCAATATTATGCAAAGCATGCTCTAAATATGGCATTAGGATATGAGATGCACTTATAAAGTCTTTATTTAAGCCTGCGGCAATTCCTTTAGTCCAAAATATCAAGTTTTCTTCTTCTATATATACTGGTTTTTCCTTTTGCAAATAGAAATAGATAAAATCCTCTTCCGATTTTATATTTGACCATTGATGAAGATTGATATATGTCCATATTGCGTACAGCCTTTTTTGTCGAAAATAAATATGAGCTTCTGTTTTTAATGACTTCTCTGACTCTGCTACGCCTACGACATTTCCCTTTTTATCTAACTGATTGTGTCCAAACATAGAAGACACAGGGCTTGCCTTTCTCACTGCTGCTTCATAGGAACTGACTCCTTCCGAAGTCATGAAAGGAATTGAAAGCATCAGGTTAATTGTGTCAATAAAATTACCTATAGTGATTTTTGAAACGGATTTTTCTACACTTTTAATGAAATCATCAGAAAGTTCTATTTGAGTTTTAATACCGCAGAGAGAAAGCATATCCATAAAATCAGACTTTTCTTGTAGCAACTTACCTTTTATCCTTTCAAACTCTTCTGGTGCTTGATTTTTAATTTGAAAAATTTCATTATATGCATTTTGGTAAATATCAACTAAATTCGGATAAAAAGTATTCGGCTCTTTATTATTCACAGTGGCATCTGCTTCATTTTCAAAACATAAAGCCATTTCTTTATGAAACATCTGCTTACTTATTACTTTAAGTGAGCATTGGGCTTTTATATACTCTCTTTTTTCGGAATAATTACCGTCAATCAAGCTGTTTTTTTGACATTCAATATAATTGCATAATTTTTCAAGTTTTTCTACAGGGTATGATTTTTTTATAGAATCAACAACTCTCTGAATCCAAAATGGATGACTAAATTTATCGTTAATTGCAGATAAGATATCTTTCAAAAAATCATCAGTATTAAGAATCTTGATATCACGAACTGTAATTGAGCGGATTAAAAATTCAATCTCACCAAATAACTGATAAGCGACAAGATAATTATTTGATATTATTACTTTTATGAAACGTTTATCTTTCTCAAATCTACAAAGAACATCACTACAGCGTGATTTCACTTCTGCGTTTTCAGAATTGTTCCATTCGTGAAATAAAACAAGCTTCCGTTCTTCCTCTGTTAGGATTAAATCTTTAATTTGATTTGACTTGTGGAAATCCGTCAGATTTGTCATGCAAATTTTATGTAATAATTCAACAGCTTGTTTTTTATCCTCAGTCTCAAATCTATTAGGATGAAGAAAGCATAGCAATTTAGAACCATGCAAGTCTTTCGGAACTATAATTTTGTTTTTTACATCTGTACTCATTGTCTATTATTCTACATAAATAGCTTTTACGAAAAGCACCCGGCGTCCCCACCGGGTGCTAACCACAAAAATCCTCAATTACGGATAGCATAAAATCTATTCATAATGGAATTTTCTGTGGTAAAGATACGGAATTTCAGATTATTTCCTTGATTTCCCTTTCTTTTCAGGGAAAACGAATACAACATTGAACTGGTCGTCAAAAGCCAGTGAAGCATCGAAAGACTTCCTGGCTTTACTCTTGAAGCCTTTTATTAATCCGGTTTTCTTGGCTGTTACCAGTTCCATAACCTGTTTGTCGGATAGCTGCTTATCGCTTTTATTCCTGAAAACGATTAGCCCACAATCGGTATTATCACATTTGGCAACTTTCGGATACAGCATAATTTTACCTGTTTCGCATTTCGGACAGATTAAATCCAGCTGCGTTTTTAAGGTGAGCTGCATTCCTAACAGTTCGCTGGTTATTTGTGAAGCATAAACTTCGGTACTTTTATGGAAAGTATCGGGATTCATTTCCCCGCTTTCTATTTTGGAAAGGGCATTTTCCCACATCCCTGTCATTTCCACGTCTGCGATTTTCTTGTCCCGGACTATATCGTAAACCGCCAGTCCCTTTTCAGTCGGCACAAGGGCTTTCTTCTCCCTGACAATATATTGACGAGTAAAGAGAGTTTCGATAATCGCTGCCCGTGTCGCTGGCGTACCGATACCGGAATCCTTCATGCTGGCTTTCAGTTCGACATCTTCCAGTTCTTTCCCTGCGTTCTCCATAGCCGATAGCAACAAACTTTCCGTATGCAACGGTTTGGGCTTAGTCTGCTTTTCCAGCAACTCAATATCGGAGAGAGCTAAATTATCACCTTCTTTTAATGCTGGCAAAACGGTATTTTTTTCGCCTTCTTCTTGGGTGTTGAAAACAGCCCGCCATCCGGCAGACTTTATTACTGTTCCTTTCACTGCAAAAATACTGTCGCCACTGGTGAGAGAAATTGAAGTAACTTCCTTGACACACTTTTGCGAAAAAGCTTCCAGCATCCTTCCGGCAACCAGTTCGTATATTGCTTGTTCATCCGCCTGTAAACTGCCCGGCTTATTCTCGGTTATAATCAATGCGTGATGGTCTGTAACTTTTTTATCATCCACTGTTCGACGGTTCAGATTACTACCTTTCATTGATCTTGCGTAGCCGGCAAACCGGTCGTAAGTATCCAGCAGGGAAATACGTTCCGGTATTTCATAGAAAACGTCCTGTGATATATAACGGCTTCCGGTTCGGGGGTATGAAATCAGCTTGCCTTCATACAGTTTTTGTGCAATAGACAGCGTTTTATCTGCGGAGAAATTAAGTTTTGTATTTGCCTCCTTTTGCAAGGTGGTAAGGTCATACAAAAGCGGTGGTTCCTGGTTCACTTCCTTACATTCCACCGATTCAACCTGCACCTGACCGCTATGCTTTATCATTTGCAGCTTGCCGATGGCAGGTTGCTGGCTATCGAATTTTTCTTCTGAAAGGGCTGAAAACTTGATGCTGTCTTTCCCGGTTTGTAATTTCAGTTGCCAATACTTCTGTTGAACGAAGTTCTTGTTCTCAAGATAACGGGAACATATCATCGCCAGCGTGGGTGTCTGTACCCGTCCCAAAGAATATGTCCCCCTTCCGGCAGCTATACTTAACGCTTGGGAAGCATTAATACCGATAAGCCAATCTGCTTCGCTTCTTGCCTTTGCCGACCGGAAAAGGTTATCGTACATTGTCCCGTCCTTGAGATTCTGCAATCCTTTCCGGATGGCTTTATCCGTCAGGCTACTTATCCATAAGCGGACGAAAGGTTTCCGGCAATCAAGATATTGGTAAATGTACCTGAATATTAGTTCACCTTCTCTTCCGGCATCAGTCGCAACGATAATCTTATCGCACTGGTCGAATACTTCTTTGATAATCTTGAGTTGCTTAACCGTTCCGCTATCAGGCTTATATCCTTTATCGGTTTTTACCTGACGGGGAATAAGCTGGAACGACTGCGGTAGTATAGGTAGATTTTCCCGCCTGAAGTTTTCGATTCCGTAGGCATCAGGCATGGCAAGTCCTACCAAATGACCGAACGCCCAGGTAACGGTGTATCCGTTACCTGAAATGTTCCCGTCATTCTTTTGTGTTGCACCCAGTACGGTGGCTATATCCCTTGCCACACTGGGTTTTTCTGCTATTACTGCTATCATTATATAATTGGATTTTTAGATAAATCCGGCTACACTCGGCATAGCTCAAACAAGTTTGGCTCTGCGCTCGTTTGCACGGCTTTTGTGGTTAATAATTATTTCATTTTGCGACCTTGCGACTTTTTAGGTTTGTCGTTTTTTTGCTCTTCATTCTTTTCTTCCTGCTTTTTCTTCTGTTCCCCGGTAGGTGTAGCTTGTCCGGGCTTCAAAGGTTCTTTCGTATGCTTGGTCGCTTCGTTGGTTTTGCCTTCGGAATTGACCGCTACCTGTGTTTTATATTCGTTGGCAGGGGCTATTTCTTTGGCTTTTTCTTTCGCTTTATCAGGATTGAATTTGTAGAAATCCAGCTTCCCTTTTTCATGGTTTACCTTTACATAGGCATTATATTCCTGACCTTCTTTATCTTTCAGCCCTTTTACATAGATGGTTTTATCCGCCCGCAAATCAGCCTGCTGTTTGTCGGATAATTCCACTCCTGCAAGGGATTTGGGAATACGCACCCCTTCGGGCTGGTCGTTTCTTTGCTGTTGTCCCTGCTGCTGGGTTTGCTTTTGCTCTTTTTCGGGAAAGATAAATTCAAGGCTGCGTTTTTCCGCATTGACCTGAACGAAGGCAGAAAACGGTTTATTCTTGGCGGAAATCATATTTTCAAGGAATACCGCTTTACCTTCCATCAGGGCAGCTTTTTGTTTTTCATCCAGCTTAACGCCTTTTATTTCATCAGGGAGTTTGAGGGACGAAGCCTTCATGGATACAAGTTCATTGGTCTGTTTGTCGATACTGATAAAAGAAGGTACAAGTTCACCTGTACGGTAGTTTTTTACATCAACAATCCTACCCATGTTTCCGGTTTCCCGGAGATTCTTTTTGTCTTCATCGGTAAACTGGTGTCCAAAGAACGGACGGTCAAGTTCCGGTTCTTTACGGATACCATGAATAGCCAATACCACATTCCCTTCACTGTCTGGACGAAACGAAAGACGGGCATCCGTTTTCATTACCATTGACCCGAAGTTGGCTTCAATCGGAAAGGTTGAAGGCGACTTATATCCCCGCAACATAGGTTCTAAAGCCTTTGATTTTTCAAACTGTTCTTTGGTGATACCCAGATTTTTCAGGTCGTCCCAGTTGATTTTGTTAGGGTCGATGAAATACTTATTCGTATCGGGCTTCTGTTCCTGTATTGTGGATTCTTTCGGATTTTCCACTTTCAGGTCTTTAGGCTCAATACGGATTTTATCAAGCATTTCATCCGCAGCAGGTGTCGAGTTCTTGATATTCTCCTGAATGATTTTTACTGTCCGTTCGGTGTCTTCGGGTGCTACTTTGAAGAAACTGAAACGGGTCGGGTCTTTTAGCTGGTTGAAAAAATTCTTCAAGAAATTTTCAAGTGCGTTACCCTGCTTATCCACTTTCAGGAAATCGTTGTTATGTTCCTGCTTCGGCGGAACGGTTTGCAGTTCCCCGTTTTCATCAATACCTTTTACGGCATTAATCGTTTTCTTTTCCTTGTCAAAGACAAGAAGAATGTCCATCATCTGTTCATCAGAACCGGACTTGTTGTTTGAATCTACATCCATAACTTTAATTTTTAATGGTGAATAAAAAACTTATCGAATTAAAAGTAAGGATGAAATAGTTTACATATAGGAACGTGGCGTTAGGTGTCGCAGGTTGGCTTCATTTGACCTATGTTTCTAGTATACAGATTAGTTGGCATGCAACAATATCGCCAAGAAACGATGCATATCTAAATGCTTTTTGTATCTTTGCTATCTCGTTACTCACGACATTTTTATTGTAATAAAGCATAAAATATTGATACTATGGTACTACCAAAAATACAAGAGATTGTAATTAATGAGTTCTCATTATACAAACTCAAATCTGAAATCGTTCTTGATATGAACGATGGTGTATTTTGCTTAGCAGGAGCTAATGGGCTTGGTAAATCTACATTCATCAATATTCTATCTTATGCTTTGACAGGAATTGTTGTCGATCCCAAAAAGAATTTTTCTTCGGTAAATTCCATTCCAAAATTCTTTAAGAATAATGAGAAATTTGCTTCGTCTTATTTTAATGGAAGGATTGATGAATCTAAAAGGGATTTAGCTGACGTATCAGTCAAGTTTAGTATTTCTAATTTTATCTATCAGATAAAGCGTAATTTTTTTGATGCTTCTGGTTTAATTGAATTTTCAAGAGTAGATATGGAAACGGGAGAAGAAACAATAGACCAGTCTTTAACTTCCTATGGCTTTTTATCTCAATATAAAGATTTTTTTGCTAAAGATATTGGAGTGACCACCTTTGAGCAATATGTTTTTTTACAAAATTTTGTCCTCACTTTTGATGAAAGTAAAAAACTTATTTTTTGGGATGATTCGATAATGAATCGTGTTCTTTATCTATTCTTCGGAATTGATGCTCAAAAAGCGGATGTAGCAGATGACTTGAGAAAAAAAATAGCCAAGCACGAATCTAATATGCGAAATCTACAATGGAGCATAACTCAAAATTCAAGACTTTTAAAAGAATTAATGTCTACAGCCACAGTTAATTCCGAAAATTCAGAAATAATTGAAGCAACAATTACTCAATTAGGAGAGAAAGAAGAAGAGTTAATCCATTTACATGAAGCAATAGAAATAAATCAATCACAGACAAAAAGTTGCGAACTCAATATCAGCAATCTATCGTTAAAAGTATCGAATCTAAAAAAGCAATATGATGAGGCTTTTAACAATATGTATAATGTAGATATTCCTATTGAAAAAGACCAACATATAGTAAATATGCTACGTCATATTTCAAAAAGAATCTTAAACAATGAAGATGTCACACAGGACTTTGAGGAACTTAAATACCGAATAAAATCTGTAAGTGAGAGTCTTCGGTCAAATGTAAAAAACAACAATATTGAGTTATTAAAATCTATTGATTCAGAAATTCAGAAACTACAAAATGAATTAAATGAGTTAATGCTAAAAAAAGACCGTTTAGCAAAAGAATTTATTGAAACAAATACTCAACTAGTGGAATCCACTAATTTTATTGAAAAATTCAAAACAGAAAATGAAAAAATCATTATCCAAGCACTAAAGCTAAAAGATGACGACATAAACAAACGAATCGAAGCTTTAAAAAGTATTATTAGCAAAGACGAATTAAAAAAAGAAGAAGATACTAAAATAAGAGACCAAAGCAAAATTGACCTTAGTGTTATAGAAAAAGAAATTCGAAAAAATTATCATAATGCGGAAGAACGTTTTTTGCCCATTTTTAAAGGATATGCTAACAGTTTTATTGGACTAGATATTGATGTAGAGCTAAAATCTTCCAGCAAGGGGATTGGCTTGGTGTTAAAAGTAAACAATACAGAACGAACCGAACGCTTTCAATTATCTGAAAGTCAGCAATACTTTATCGATATCGCATTACGATTTGCGTTGATTGAGTTTACATCATCACCTAATGCGTTCATGTTGATCGATACTCCGGAGGGGTCTTTGGATATTGCGTATGAAAGTAGGGCGGGGAAAATGTTCGCTGATTTTGTCTTAAAAGGATATGATGTTGTTATGACTGCTAATATAAACTCGTCTCAACTTCTATTGCAAATGGCAAAAAAATGCAAGCGAGAAAAAATGAAAATTGAACGAATGACTAATTGGACTATATTATCGACTGTACAACAAGAGGAACAAGATGTTATAGAAACCGCATTTAATAATATAGAGACTGCATTAGATGGAAACAATTAACCCTTTTGCAATATACGACACCTTATTTGTTGGAAATAAATTGCAACGATATATTGGAGATTTTAATTCTTCAGAAGTACAATTGTTTTGTTACTTCTCCTGCTTATTATCTCTGTATGAGGGTAATCCAACTTCTTTTTGGGGTTACAAATTTATAAAGAATGATTTAGGAGTTCCTCTTTCAACTGAAGTGTATACTGCACTTGATTGCTTACTTGTAAATAATGAATTAGAAAAGGCAGATAATTACTACAAAATCACTAGTGAAGGGAAATCAAAATGTGAAGTATTATCCGAGTTTGGCAGGTTTGAAAATAGGAATAAATATTTGGAAGCTTCATGTGAAAGTTTATTAGCTCTACCTATAGGCTACATTAGAAATTCTATAAATAGTGAACCTATTGTAAGAGCAGCAAATAATTCAACTGTAAGAACTTTAGTTGATGAAGAAAATGGAGCTATTGCGCTATTATATGAACAATTTGAGTTGTTAAAAGAAGCCATCGACACTAACGATTCGGATTTATTTGTACCAGCTGTTACATGGCTAAAATATCTTCAACTACCAAAAGACGTGAATCAGGATGCTTAATAAAGAACGAGACATTAAGGCAATCAGAGAATTCTTGTCATCGGATTATACATCTTGTATACTCGATGATTATGGAAGTGCTGGAATAAATAATTTGAAGGTGATATTAGAAATTATACCAACTATTTTTAAATTTGTCCATCTCCGAAATTTCTCATCAGTTACAATTTTTAAATCTGATAGTTTTAACCTGTCAGAACGATTTTCTAACTGCTCAAATATTCAAAATTTTTCACATTTAGGAAGTTTTAATAGTGACAATTTAGTGATACAAGTTAGGAGTCTTGATGAAGTATTAGTTTCTACTTCTGAAATAACAGTAACGGATATCGTACCTACGGACTTTGTTTATCAATACACACCCTTGAAAGAACAATTTTACACAAAAACAACAACTTGTGAGTTACCTCAGGTTCCAGGAACAGATAGTTGTTTTGCTATTTCCACTTTCAAATCCTTAGAAGAAGCTTTATATCATTATAAGACAACAGTTGTTAAATGTGCTGATTGTCTCCATATAAAAACCGCATTGCATTCTGATGAACGTATATTCTTTAAACCTCATCCGGAATATTTGTTAAGAGATTCTATGGTTTACTTCTTAAAAGCTAGATTAAGAGGAGAAGGATTAGAAGTAAGACCAGAACAAGCAGTAGATACATCGCATCCTGTGGATGTGAAAGTAACATGGGGATTTACAAACCATATTGCTCTTATCGAAATTAAATGGTTAGGTAAATCTTTGAATAGTGATACTCAAACTTTCACATCGAATTATACTGATAGCCGAGCTAGGGATGGTGCAAAACAGTTAGCTGAATATTTAGATGCAAATGCCATACAAGTACCAAATCATAATACAATGGGATATTTAGTGGTGTTTGACTTAAGGCGTAAGTCGACTAAAGAAGATACAACTCAAATAGATATAGCAAATGGTCATTGGTATGAAAACAAAGAAATAACATATAATCCTAAATATCATGATGTTAGAAAAGATTTTGCTCCTCCAACAAGAATGTTCATAACCCCTCAATGTATACCTAATGAAAATTAACGAGGAGTTTTTACTCAGAGACAAAAATGTTTCAACTGCCGGTGACACAATTAATATGTCTAGGCATAGATGGTATTATTATAAAGAAGGTTTTTCTCCATCCTTAGTAGAGAGTGCTATTGAAACCCTAGGACTAACGTCTTCTGATGTTATAATTGACCCCTTTAATGGGAGTGGAACCGTGACACTTACCGCAGCGATGAAAGGGATAAAATCCTTTGGCTTTGAAGTAAACCCTTTTACTGCTTTTATAGCAAAAACAAAAGTTGAAAGTGCTAATATAGGAACATTTGACAATGTATGCCAAGACGTTTTGGCAGGAGTAAATAAACAAAAGAAATCACCTCTTCTTGCATTTTCCACTTTTTCAGAATATTCGAATAAGTCAAAATGGCTGTTTAATGCTGATATTTTGAATTCTTTTGAAGGAGGAATAACAAGGTTGAACAAAGTAGATGATGATAATATAAAAGATATATTGAAATTATCTTTAATAGGTTCAACAATGGACAACTCTAATGCACGAAGAGATGGTAAGTGTTTAAGGTATAAGAATCATTGGGAAGAATTAAATTTCGACAAAACCTCTTTTATCAAATCTTTGGAAAAACGGTTGCTTGCAATTCGTGAAGATTTAATAAATGAAGAAAAGTTGACAGATCCCAAAATAGTTTGTGGAGACTCAAGAACTATTATAGAGCAAGAACTTACAGAAAAATTTTCTCTTTGCATAACCTCTCCTCCATATTTGAATACATTTGATTATACAGATATTTATAGGCCAGAGCTATTTTTAGGACAATTTATAAATTCAATGAGTGAGTTATATGATTTGCGTTTAACAACTGTACGTTCACATGTTCAAGCGAAATGGAATAAACCCAATCAAAGTAATTTTGGAACTCTTTATGATGTTGCTTTAAGAGAAATTGTGCAGAGACGAGAGAATTTGATGCATAAGGATATACCCATTATGATTCAAGCTTATTTTGAGGATATGCAAAACATATTATCTACCCTTAGAAAAAATGCTAAAAATAATGCAGAACTATGGCTTGTCGTTTCTACCTCTGCTTATGCTGGGATTGAAATTCCCGTAGATATGATTATCGGGGAAATCGGGAACAAAGTTGGGTGGTATCTAAAAGATATAGGCGTATTAAGATATTTAAAAAAGAGAAAAAGCAAATACAGTAACGAAATCAATCAATTGCGGGAAAGTGTTGTGATTTTTACTGCTTCAAAATAACTAAAACCCTGTGTTATTATTGCAAAGTAACACAGGGTATTTAATTTTTATTCCTCCTTCACCAAATGCCGTAACTCCGGGTCGCTTTTGATGCGCTCCATTTCATCAATGACAATCTGTTTTACATCCTGCTTTATCCGATCATAATTGAGTTGGATTTGCTCTTTCATCAAGTCGTTGCCATCTGCATCCCGGAAGTCGATAATCTCCGGTATCTTTTCATAGCGGGCAGTTTCACGTTTTACCTTCTCGTTATCCACTACAATTTCAGCGTGGAAAATCTTTTGGTCTATCCGTTCATCGAAATTATCACTGACCGCACCCACAAACATCCCTTGCGTAAGATTGGATATTTTACTAGCAGGTATCAAGCTATCCATCTGTGTACTGATTGATGTTGATTTATCCTGACGGTTGATTGTCATAGACTGGCGTTTCTGTAATATCTTCCCGAAACGGTCTGATAATGTTTTCGCCGTTTCACCGACTACCTGACCGGAAAAGATGTTTCCAACTGTATTTTGAATTACCTTACTTTCCTTATCGCCATAATCCCTTGTTAGCTGGCTGTAATCCTGAAAACCCAAACAGACCGCCACTTTATTGGAACGGGCGGTAGCTATCAGATTATCTAATCCCCGGAAATAAATGGTTGGCAACTCGTCAATGATAACCGAACTTTTAAGCTGTCCCTTCTTGTTAATCAACTTCACAATACGGCTGTTATACAATCCCAGCGCTGCCGAATAGATATTTTGACGGTCGGGATTATTGCCGACACAAAGTATCTTCGGTTCGTCCGGGTTGTTTATATCCAGTGTAAAATCATCACCTGTCATTACCCAGTACAATGCCGGGCTTATCATCCTTGACAATGGAATTTTTGCCGATGCGATTTGCCCCTGTAACTGGTCTTGGGCTTGTGATTCCCACGCATCCATGAAGGGACTTAAATAATTCTCAAGTTCCGGGTAGGAAGTCAGGATAACGAATGTATCTGCATACTTCCGGTTCAAGAACTCTATGGCGTGCGGGAACGTGCAATACTTTCCGTCCTTATATATCTTGAGAAACCAAATAATCGCAGCCAGTAAGATAATCGGGGATTCCACAAAAAAGTCGCCCTGCTTCTGAATCCAGCTTCGGTTCAGGTTCAGCATAATGGTGTATGCCGATTCGTAAGCATCCGATATGTCTGTCATAAATGCCGGATTGATAGGGTTACATCTGTGGCTTCTGCGTGGGTCGTCAAAATTGATAACATAGAAGGTGGGCTTTACCTTATAAGCATCCGAATGGTTCATCAGGTGATTGTATGCGATTTCCGATAAGTCAGGGAACTTATAATCATAACAATAGAGTGCAAAACCCTTCTCTATCTGTTGTTTAATGTAATTATTTACTACTGCGTAGGATTTACCACTACCGGGAGTTCCCAGCACAATAGTAGCCCGGAACGGGTTTACCACGTTTATCCATCCCTTATGTTGTTTCTTCTTATACCAAAAACGTGATGGAAGATTCACTGAATATTCATTCTCCATCAAGCGGGTTTCCTGCATGAAGCTTTCGTTCTCCAAATTGAAAACATCGTCCATCATATTGTTTTTGAGTAGCCGAGACATCCATACCCCAGCGACCAATAAACATAAGTATCCGCCAGCCATTGACAGGATATAAAATGTAGCGTTCGCCGAAAGTGGTAATGGTAGATACAATAACCACCAGTTCAGGAAAAACAGGATAAAACCAATAACAAGGAAAACATAAATCTTTGTCCATGTTACTTTTTCTTCCTTCACTCCTTTTGTCCCCAAACAACTCAAAGCAAGGAATATCACTGCGAATACCTTTGTTATCAGGATATGGCTGAATAATCCTGCGGTTCGCTGGAAGTTTAATAGTATCTTATCGAGTACGCCGATATTGATACCCCAGTTTACTATCGACTGGTAACAAAACCAGTAAATGTTGATTACCACAAATAAAATACTGATTGCCCGCATAAAGTCCATGACTTTGGCAAGTCCTCTTAAATCATCTTCATTCTGCATAATTGATTATTTTTTAGATTATTATTACATCTGCCGTCCGTAACGGCGTTTTTTCTTTTTCTTGGGAGTTGGCGGGGTTTTATCATTTCCTGCCGAAGAATCGCTGCCACCGGGCAGGATACTGAAAAGGCTTCCGATTGTAGATTCCCCGTTTTCAGATTGCTGTTCTGACGGCACGAACGGTTCTGCCGAAGGTGTGAACGGTTCTTTCGGAACAGCTTGTTTTGTGTGTCCCTCGTTTACATGGGATTCTCTAAACAGGTCATTAAATACATTGGCTGAAAATTCCTTTCCTAAACGAGAGCCGTTCAGGACGGCTTTGTTTTCGTGGTCGATAAAGGTTGCACCATATATGCGCCCTTCCGGGTTTTGCCGGAATACGACTTCAATTCCTTTATCTTTCAGGTTCTTTTCAAATTGTTCCTTTGAGCCGGAAGCTTTCAACGCTTCGCTTACCCGACCTTTGACATTGGCTTTCAGTTTACCGTCTTTCCATTTGGTGGCTGCTTGTTCTATCCTGCGTTCCAATGCTTCATAACCGACCGACTTACCCAGCCGGGAAGACTTTATGGGATTACCCAGCTTTTCGCCTTTATCATCGGTTGCAGAATAGACAATACCATTATACGCCTTGCCCCAGACTTCGCCTTTGACTTCTTCCGCCCGTACATTATACAATGATAACAGGGTATTCAGTTCCCCGATGCTTTGGAACTGGTAAGTATTTACCACACCTTTAACCGTATTGGAAAGCTGGTGCTTTACATCACCCGCAGCATAATCGACCTTTCGGAACTGGTAGTGTTCCTGCTGTTGTTTCTTTTCGGCAGGATGCAGACCATATTTTGCTTCCAGTTCCCGTGTAATATCCTTGCTCCGGCGGTGTTCAAACTTATCATTCAATTTTTTGCCGTTCTCGTCCACCCGCAGGGATACGATGTGCAGGTGGTGGCGGTCGATGTCTTCATGCTTGTAAACCATGTAGGGCTGATTGCCATAGCCCAGCTTCTCCATATATTCCTGTGCAATCTCCGATAGCTGTTCATCCGAAAGTTTATCGTCCGGGTGCGGATTCAGGGATATATGGATTATGGGTTTTTCAGTTTTGATGTCTTGGGGCAGGTGCATTTCAAAACTTTCCATGCAACGCTGGATGTTGAAATTACCATCTTCACTTTCAAACATCCGGTTGCTGAAAAGTACCTTGCCTTGTTCTTCATCAACCTTATTCTGATTGTAAGCCAGCGCACCGAAAAGCGAACTACCCACATTTATTTTTGCAACCATTTGTCTTCAAATTCCTGTGTGAGTTCGATAATTTTCCGGTTTAATATCACCAGTTCTTCGGTCGCTTTTTCCAATTTATAGAGAAAAGAAAGAGCTTTCTTTTCGGTAAAATTGGTATTCAGAGCCTTCACAATCTGATTATAGTTTACGCCGATTGCCCGGAATTGAGCGTAAAAAGTTGTCAGGCGTGTGTAATAATCGACTGCTGCCTTATCAATTTTTATCACTTTGAATGAACCGCCAAAGATTCTTTCTGTGATAAAATGTGCTTTCGTCCGCATACCGGACTGTTCAAAGAGAGCCAAAAAACGGGCATGGTCGGTCGCATTGAAGCTGACCGAATACCGGAAAACTGCCGGGTCTATCTTTGGCTTTCGTCCTTTGCCACCGGATTGTGGCACATTCGTTTTTTCTTTTCCCATACCATTATTCTTTAAAGGGTTTACGACTTCGGAGTACAACCCATCCCGGCTTGTCCGGGCAAGGGGTTCTAAGCTGCTGAAAGAATTTCAAGCTGCTGAGGACACACCTTGCTATTTGCACGGCGCAAATAAAATCCGTCATGGGACGGATTAGCAGTTAGCAATAAGATGAATGAACTCCGGGAAGCTATTGAACGGATACCTTTTTATCGGTTCAGATAAGATTCCGGTGCAAAGTAACAGGGATTAATTATGCTGTGCCATAGTACATTATAGGACAAGCAAAGCCATCTAAAGCCATACGAAGCCACTTTCAAAAACGAACGGTTTTTCTCCATTTATTTGCGGTCAGAATCAGCATTAAAATAGATAAGTAAAGCGGTAAATACCGATTGAAATACCGGAATGAATAAAGACTGTTTTACTGATTTCAAGAAAGCAAGAAATACTGAAATCAATATTTCTAACTATCAATAAATCAATACGTCTGCAAGTCAATAAAGACGGATTGAATTACAGATAACAATATGAAAATCAATACTGCCTGAAATAAAGTAGTTAATCAATAATGAAGTAAAACAATAAGTATGAATGAAGTAAAAGAGAAAGCCCTACTTCCTGAAAAAGAAAGAGGGCTTAAAGAAAGATGGCAACGACCTACTCTCCCACAATCATGCAGTACCATCGGCGCAGTAAGGCTTAACTTCTCTGTTCGGAATGGGAAGAGGTGGAACCCTTACGCTATAATCACCTTAATAAATCCAGCCAGGTGGAACACCTGTATAGTGTCCTCAGGAGGGGATTTTTCAACCCCATTCCCCTTAGTATACAAAGTATACCAACCATTTAATGGTCACGAGCGGTTGAGCATTAAGCCAACGCTATTACTAGAATAGTAAGCCACTTAACAATAGTAGCTATGTCTAGAGTTATCGATACATCTATGTTCATCTTGTGTATTTTTTTAATGGGTTTATAAAAAATACACCTGACTGAATCGCGACAAAGATAAGTAAATTATTAATTCTCTTAAAATCAAAGAAATGAAGAAAGAAACATTATTCGTAGCCTTCTCCACCCAAAAAGGCGGGGTCGGCAAAACCACTTTCACGGTATTGGTGGCAAGCTATCTCTATTACCTGAAAGGCTACAATGTAGCGGTTGTCGATTGCGACTACCCGCAGCACAGTATCAGTGCCATGCGTAAACGGGACGGTGAGCAGGTAAACAACGATGCCAATTACAAGGTGCTTGCCTTTAACCAGTTCAAAGCATTGGGAAAGAAAGCCTATCCGGTCTTGTGCAGCACTCCCGAAGCTGCCATCAGTACAGCCGAAGAGTTCCTGAAAACAGAACCGATGGAAATGGATGTGGTCTTTTTCGACCTGCCGGGAACGGTGAACAGCGAAGGTATTATCAGTTCGCTGGCTTCTATGGACTACATTTTTACGCCGATTACCGCCGACCGGGTGGTACTGGAAAGCAGCCTTTCATTCGCTATGACGGTAAACAACCTGCTGGTACAGAATGAAGCTTACCGGATACAAGGCTTGCACCTGTTTTGGAATCAGGTCGATGGCAGGGAGAAAACCGACTTGTATGGAATTTATGAAAATACTATCGGTGAACTGAAATTACCCCTTATGAAAACCTTTATCCCGGATACCAAACGCTACAAAAAGGAACTGTCCGGTGATAAGACTTCTGTCTTCCGTTCCACACTGTTCCCTGCGGATAAACGAATGATAAAAGGCAGTAACCTTGAAGAGTTGGTGGCTGAAATAGGATACATTATAAAACTATACTAATATGGCAAAACTGGAAAAAGTACTGGTGGACGAAGATTTTATGAAAGAAATCATTTCACAGGGTTTACCCATGAAACAGGAAATTTCACCTAAAGCAGTAAGTAAAGAACCGGATACGCCGGAAGTTTACACAGAACCGGAAGTAAGACAAGAAACTGTGGTAGAACCTATCCGGCAACCGGAAGCAAAAACCATCCGGGAAGCTACCCGCCGGAAGAAAAGTAGCCCTGCCGATTACCGGGAAACCTATTTTCAGAAAATGGAACTTCCCGACCGCCAGTCGATATATGTAAGCCGTTCCACCCATGAAAAATTAATGAAAATAGTAATGGTTATCGGTGAACGCAAAGCGACTGTAAGCAGCTATGTGGAAACAATTATCCTGAACCACTTCGACCAGTATCAGGATGAAATCAACGAACTGTATAAGAAAACTTTTGAAAGCCCGATATGATACTAAAATTAATGATAGCTGGGGTTGTCCTTTACTATCTCGTCCTGTTTTGTCGGTTCAGGAAGAAAACGAACAGTTCCCCTTCCGAAAGTCCCGGCAATCATAAGACCGAAAGGGCTGTCGTTGGAAAAACAACCTTCCGGTTAAGACAAGTAACGCCATCCGAAGACACTGAAAGCCAGTTTTCTAAAGAGGTTGATAATGCTTCTATATTTGCCCCGGCTGACATGGAAGATACCCAGCAGCCGATGGATGTTGAATTTGAAATGAAGTATGAAGATGAAGTACCGGAAGATGAACTGGAAACGGAAGAAATCGCATTTATCACAGGCGTTGAAGGTCAGTCGGCACGGGGTATCTCCTTTGAAGAAATGGCACAGGCGGTACAGGTCGTCAGGCAGCAGGAAGCCTCGGAAGAAGAGGAACGGAAAGCTTTGCAAACACTGTCGGTTATGCAACAAACCAGCTTGTATAATACAATGATGGAACAGATAAACGGGGGCATGGTACGGGTGGCGGAAATGCTGGGTAAATACGATGCAGTATTTATCGCCCCGCCAAACGAAACTAGCCCCGAAGATTTACAGGCGTTCGATATGAGCGACTATATGTAGAACCTTTAAAAACAAATCAGGTATGAAAGAAAAAGATTACGGTTAGCTGGACTTAATCATTCCAAAAGGTAGAAAGACCAACCACAAAAATTCTCAATTATTAATCCCGCCGGAATAGCGGACTATCCACCCGCTTTCCGGCATCATAAAATCAAGTTTATAATGAAAAAGAAAATATTTCTTTCCGCAGCCATCGTCTTGGCTGCAACTTCCGCATTTGCACAGGGCAATGGCGTAGGTGGTATCACAGAAGCTACCAACATGGTTACCAGCTATTTCGACCCGGCGACAAAATTGGTGTATGCCATCGGTGCTGTCGTTGGTTTGATTGGGGGTGTAAAGGTGTATAACAAGTTCAGTTCAGGCGACCCGGATACAAGCAAAACCGCAGCAAGCTGGTTCGGGGCTTGTATCTTCCTGATTGTGGCTGCTACCATCCTTCGTTCATTCTTCCTATAATCATAGGTGTTATGATTAGCTATTCAATTAACAGGGGGATTGGAAAACCTGCGGAGTTCAAAGGGCTTCGCAGCCAATACCTGTTCATTTTTGCAGGCGGGCTACTTGCCGTCTTCGTATTGTTCATCATTCTGTATATGATAGGTATAAACCAGTGGGTCTGCATTGGGTTCGGGGTCGTAGCGGCTTCGGCTCTTGTGTACTTCACTTTTATGCTGAATGACAAATACGGCACACACGGTCTTATGAAAGTAACCGCCCGCAGAAGCCATCCCCGGTATATTATCAACCGCCGGGCTATCCCCCGATTATTCACCTATAAAAGACAGAAGAACGCATGAGGAATATATTAAAAGCAGCCACATTGGAAAGCAAATTTCCTCTGCTGGCAGCCGAACACGATTGTATCATCAGTAAGGATGCCGATGTTACGGTAGCGTTCCGGGTTGAACTACCCGAACTGTTCACTGTTACCGGGGTTGAATACGAAGCGATACATTCTGCTTGGCATAAGGCAATCAAGGTATTGCCCGATTACAGCATCGTGCATAAACAGGACTGGTTTATCAAAGAAAACTATACCCCTGAAATCCAAAAGGATGGGTTAAGTTTCCTGTCCCGCAGTTTTGAACGGCATTTCAATGAAAGACCATTCCTAAATCATACCTGTTACCTGTTCCTGACAAAAACCACAAAGGAAAGAAGCCGTACCCAAAGTAATTTCAATACGCTTTGCCGGGGCTTCATCATTCCGAAGGAAATTCAGGATAAGGAAACGGTAACGAAGTTTTTAGAATCGGTCGGGCAATTTGAACGGATTATGAACGATTCGGGATTTATTACCCTTACCCGTTTGACTTCGGACGAGATTACCGGAACGCCGGAAAAGGCTGGGATTATCGAAAAATACTTTTCCCTGTCGCAAAGCGATACGACTACCTTACTGGATATGCAACTGAATCCCGAAGATATGCGTATCGGCGACAATACCTTGTGTTTGCATACACTTTCGGATGTGGAAGACCTGCCGGGTACGGTTACTACTGATTCACGTTACGAAAAGCTGTCCACCGACCGTAGCGACTGCCGTTTGTCGTTCGCTTCGCCTGTGGGCGTATTGCTTTCCTGTAACCATATCTATAACCAGTATATCTTTATAGACGACCATGCGGAGAACCTGAAACGCTTTGAGAAGCAAGCCCGTAATATGCACTCGTTGTCTAAATACAGCCGTTCCAATCAGGTGAACAAAGAGTGGATAGAAGAATACCTGAATGAAGCGCACAGTCAAGGTTTGACCTCTGTTCGCTGCCATTGTAACGTGATGTCATGGGCGGATGATAAGGAAGAATTAAAGCATATCAAGAATGATGTAGGAAGCCAGCTTGCCTTGATGGAATGCAAGCCACGCCACAATACAACGGATACGCCAACCCTTTACTGGGCGGGTATCCCCGGCAATGAAGCCGATTTTCCGGCGGAAGAATCTTTCTTTACCTTCATTGAACAGGCTTTGTGCTTCTTTACGGAAGAAACGAACTACCAATCATCATCCAGTCCTTTTGGGATTAAGATGGTGGACAGGCTTACTGGAAAACCGCTTCACATTGATATATCAGACCTTCCGATGAAGAAAGGGATTATCACGAACCGCAATAAGTTCATCTTAGGGCCTTCGGGTTCGGGAAAATCCTTTTTCACCAATCACATGGTACGCCAATATTACGAACAGGGTACACACGTCCTGTTAGTGGATACCGGAAATTCCTATCAGGGATTATGCGAATTAATCCACCGGAAGACTGGCGGGAAAGATGGCGTGTATTTTACATATACCGAAGATAACCCGATTTCATTTAATCCATTTTATACCGAAGATAATGTCTTCGATATTGAGAAGCGGGAATCCATCAAAACGCTTATCCTGACCTTGTGGAAGCAGGAACACGAAAAGCCCACCGGGGCGGAAAGCGTTGCCTTGTCCAATGCTGTAAGCGACTTTATCAGCCTGATTACACAGGATAAATCCATTGCACCCAGTTTCAATTCCTTTTACGAATTTATCAAAAATGAATACCGGAATAACCTGAACGAACAGAACGTCCGGGAAAAGGATTTCGATATTGATAATTTCCTGTTCGTGTTGCAACCATTCTATAAAGGTGGCGAATACGATTACCTATTGAACTCGGATAAGGAACTGGATTTGCTGAACAAACGCTTCATTGTTTTTGAGGTCGATGCCATCAAAGATAACCCCGTGCTTTTTCCTGTGGTTACAATCATTTTGATGGAAGTTTTCATCAACAAAATGAGGCGGTTAAAGGGTATCCGTAAGATGTTGCTTTTGGAAGAAGCGTGGAAGGCTATCGCCAAAGACAGCATGGCACATTACCTGAAATACCTGTTCAAAACGGTGCGTAAATACTTTGGTGAAGCGGTGGTGGTAACACAGGAAGTGGACGATATTGTTCATTCTCCCATTGTGAAAGAATCCATCATTACGAACTCCGATTGTAAAATCCTGCTCGACCAGCGCAAATACATGAACAAGTTTGACAGCATACAAGCGATGCTGGGTTTGACAGATAAAGAAAAGGCGCAAATACTCTCCATCAACATGGCGAACCATCCGGGACGGAAATACAAGGAAGTATGGATAGGGCTGGGTGGCGTACAATCGGCTGTGTATGCCACAGAAGTAAGTTTGGAAGAGTATTACACATTTACAACGGAAGAAACTGAAAAACTCGAACTGTTTAAGCTTGCCGAAAGATTGGACGGCGACCTTGAACTGGCTATTAAACAACTTGCCGAAAGCAAGCGTAATCCTAATTAAAATCAAATCAATATGAAACAAATAAGATTCATCTTCCCGGTGCTTCTGTGTGCTGTCCTGCTGGCTTTGTCTTCCTGTAAGGAAACGAACGCCGACCGATTGAAAGCCATGTGCGGGCATTGGGAAAGCGTTACGAACCGACCATCATTCACTGTCTTTGAAAGTGCGGATGGCTATAAAGTAACCATGCAACGAAGAACCCGCAGGGGCGAAACCCGTGCGGAAACCTATCAAATCATAGAAAAAGACGGATACCTGTTTATCGAAACTGGATTTTCGATACTGGTAAGCTATGATAGTGAAACCGACCGGATTTTGCTATCCTCCGGCGGTGAGTATGTAAGAAGTAAGAAACAATCAAAAAATTAAAGCGATGAAAACAAAAATAATGATGTTAGTAGTGGCACTGTACCTGTTCACAGGTAATGCCAGCGCACAATGGGCGGTAATCGACCCGACAAATTTGGCTCAAGGTATTGTCAATACTACCAAAGAAATTGCACAGACTTCAAAGACTGTCAGTAATACACTGGATACTTTCAAGGAAACCAAAAAGTTGTACGACCAAGGCAAGCAATATTATGATGCCTTAAAATCAGTAAACAATTTGGTGAAAGATGCCCGGAAAGTACAAAAAACCGTGCTCCTGCTCGGTGAGATTACGGATATATATGTTACCAACTTTCAGCTAATGTTATCGGATAAGAACTTCCGACCGGAAGAACTCAACGCCATTGCCTTCGGGTATTCCAAACTGCTGGAAGAAAGTTCGGATGTATTGACCGAACTTAAAAATGTTGTGAATATCAACGGGCTGTCCATGACCGATGCCGAACGTATGGAACGGATAGATAAAGCATATAGTTCAGTGATGAATTACCGGAATTTGGTTTCCTATTATACCCGCAAAAATATATCCGTGTCTTACCTGCGGGCAAAGAAAATCAGCGATACCGACCGTGTGATTGCCCTGTATGGAACTGCTAACGATAGATACTGGTAATTATGACGTTGTTAGCCGTTGATTGGGGAAACCTGCATGAGATTCTGAAAAATCTCTATGTGGATATGATGCCCCTGTGCAGTATTATGACTGGGGTAGCCAAAGGTGTGGCTGGACTGGGTGCATTATTCTATGTGGCAGCGAAGGTATGGCAAGCCTTATCGAGAGCTGAACCGATAGACGTGTACCCGCTTTTGCGACCGTTCGCCATTGGTCTGTGCATTATGTTCTTTCCGACTATCGTACTGGGAACGATAAACAGTGTATTATCCCCGGTAGTAAAAGGAACGAATCAAATACTGGAAGGACAGACCTTTGATATGAATAAATACCGGGAACTGAAAGATAAAAAGGAGTATGAAGCCATGCTTCGGAATCCTGAAACCGCTTATCTCGTTTCCGATGAAGAGTTCGACAAACAACTGGATGAACTTGGATGGTCGCCTTCGGATTTGATTACGACAATGGGGATGTATATGGAACGGGCTTCTTACAATATAAAGAAAGCCGTCCGGGACTGGTTTCGGGAATTGTTGGAAATACTCTTTCAAGCTGCTGCCCTTGTCATTGATACGATACGGACTTTCTATTTGATTGTATTAGCCATACTTGGCCCGATTGCATTTGCAATATCGGTCTATGATGGCTTCCAATCAACCTTAACGCAATGGATAACACGCTATATCAGCGTGTACCTGTGGCTTCCCGTATCGGATTTATTCAGTTCCATTCTTGCCCGGATTCAGGTCTTGATGCTCGAACGTGATTTGCAATTACTGGACGACCCGAACTTCATTCCCGACAGTTCAAATACGGTTTACATCATATTTATGATTATCGGTATTGTGGGATATTTCACCATCCCGACTGTATCTAACTGGATTATTCAGGCTGGCGGACTGGGCGGTATGAACCGTAATCTTAGCAAAACTGCTGGTGCTGGTGGAAACCTTGCGGGTGCAGCAGCAGGGGCAGCGACCGGAAACATTTCAGGAAAACTAATTAAAAAATAAACAGTAAAACATGGAATTTAAGTCATTAAAGAATATAGAAACCAGCTTCAAACAAATACGCCTGTTCGGGATAGTGTTTGTTTGTATGTGTGCCGGAATTGTGGGCTATGCCCTCTGGAACTCGTACAGCTTTGCAGAAAAACAGCGTGAAAAGATTTACGTCCTTGATGGGGGAAAATCCCTTATACTGGCACTCTCGCAGGACTTATCGCAGAACCGTCCGGTAGAAGCAAGGGAACACGTAAAGCGTTTCCATGAACTCTTCTTCACTCTTTCGCCGGATAAGAACGCCATTGAATCGAACATACAACGTTCGCTTTTCTTGGCGGACAAAAGTGCTTTCAACTACTATAAGGACTTATCCGAAAAAGGATACTATAACCGAATCATTTCCGGGAACATCAACCAGTCGGTACAGGTGGACAGTGTAATATGCAACTTCGACCACTATCCCTATCAGGTGGCGACTTATGCCCGGCAAATGATTATTCGGGAAAGCAGTGTTACCGAAAGAAGCCTTATTACCCGATGCCGGTTGCTGAACTCCGTAAGGAGTGATAACAACCCGCATGGATTCAGCATTGAAGCTTTTGAGATTACAGAAAATAAGGATTTACAAGTATTAAAACGGTAAGGCTATGGTAAAGAAATCATTAACAAACCTGCGGGACTGGGTGGATGATAAGCTGCGTTACGCTTGCGGAGGCCTGTCGAAAGATGCCCGGATAATCATTATCATAACCTTTATTCTCGGCGGTAGTATCCTATCTATTTACTGGACGGTTTCTTCCATATATAATATAGGAAAGAAGAGTGCGGAAAAAGAATTTTTGGAGATAAATCATATTGAACGCTTGGAACTGAAACGGAAAGACAGTATAAACCATTATCAATTACAAAAATATGGAACAGAATCAGAATTTGAATCAGGAAACGAGTAACAAAGAAGGGAAAGAGAAAAAGCAACTTTCCCCGCAGGAATTACAAAAACGGAAGAAACTAATCATCTTCCCTTTGATGTTCCTTGCCTTTGCCGGATGTATGTGGCTGATATTTGCCCCGTCCTCAAAAGACGAAGTAAAGCCGGACGAAATCGGCGGTTTTAATGCCGATATACCATTACCTAAAGAAGACGGGATATATAGCGATAAAAAGACGGCTTACGAACAGGAATCCATGAAAGCGAAACAGGAAGACCGGATGCGTTCTTTGCAAAACTTTGGGTTTACATTGGGAGAAGAAAATAAAGTTACGGATAATTTGAGCCTGACCGCCGACCTGCCGGAAGAAAAACCAGTGAATAATACCCGGAGTTATTACGGCGGTTCTTCATCCCGCAGTGGTTCTTACGTGCAATCATCGGCGTATGCTTATCAGGATATAAACCGCCAGTTGGGAAGTTTCTACGAAACGCCCGGAAAAGACCCCGAAAAAGAAGAGCTGGCAAAGAAAATCGAAGAGTTGGAAGCCCGGCTATATGAAAGGGAGAATACCCAAAATACGGCGGAAGAACAACTGGCACTACTTGAGAAATCCTACGAACTGGCTGCCAAGTATATGAACGGCGGGCAGGAACAAGCGGTAAAACAGGTAACACCCACCGCACCCATACAGGGAAAAGTTCAGGCGTTGCCCGTGAAAGCCATTACGGAAACTACTGTGTCAGGATTACAAACGCCTATGAGTGATGCCGAATTTATTGCAGCGTACAGTCAGCCACGAAACTTCGGATTTAACACGGCAGTGGGAACAGGGGCTTCGATGGGAAAGAATACTATCCTTGCCTGTATCCACGAAGACCAGTCGGTGATGGACGGGCAGAATGTCCGGCTTCGGCTATTAGAGCCGTTACAAGCGGGAAACATTATTGTACCAAAGAACACTTTATTGTCAGGAACGGCACGGGTTCAGGGCGAACGTATGGATATTTCCATTTCATCAATGGAATACAATGGGAATATCATTCCGGTGGAACTAGCTGTCTATGATTCGGACGGACAGAAAGGCTTGTCCGTTCCGTCTTCACTGGAAATGCAAGCCCTGAACGAAGGTATGGCGAACATTGGGGCTGGACTGGGTTCAAGCTTTACGGTCAATCAAAATGCGGGGGCTGCCATCGTGTCGGATTTGACACGAGGCGTACTGCAAGGCGGTTCGCAATACCTGTCGAAAAAGTTCCGAACGGTAAAAGTAAACCTCAAGGCAAACTATCAAGTGATGCTATATACAAAGCAATAACCACAAAATTTCTCAATTATTAATCCGCCGGGAAGCGGACTATCCACCCGCTAACGGCAACAAAAAATCAATTCGTAATGAAAAAGTTAATCATCATTTTCGCACTGGTTATCAATGCGGTAACAGTCAAAGCACAAAGCAACGACTTGTTTCAGGGAATTACCCAAAAGTTTCCCTACGGGCAAATGGTTACGCCTTATGGCGTTCAGGTAACGTTTGCCAAAACGGTACATATTATATTCCCTTCCACTGTAAAATATGTGGATTTAGGTTCTAACCACATTATCGCCGGAAAAGCGGACGGGGCAGAAAATGTTATCCGTGTTAAAGCTGCTACCGAAGGTTTTCCGGGTGAAACCAACTTTTCGGTTATCTGTGAGGACGGCAGTTTCTATTCCTTCAATGCAAAATATTCAAATGAACCGGAAATGCTGAACATCGAAATGAAAGATTTCCTTGAGAACGAAAGCATAACCGATTATTCCCATACCCGGATGAATATTTATTTCCGTGAACTGGGTAATGAATCGCCGTTGCTGGTGAAACTAATAATGCAGTCCATCTACAAAAATAACGATAGAGAAATACGCCACTTGGGATGCAAGCGTTTCGGGATACAATTTTTAATCAAGGGAATTTACGTGCATAACGGAATGTTCTATTTCCATACACAGGTGAAGAACTCTTCCAATGTTCCGTTTGATACGGACTTCATTAAATTTAAGGTTGTCGATAAGAAGGTGGCAAAGCGCACTGCCATTCAGGAATCGGTACTTTATCCCGTCCGCAGTTTTAACGAAGTGATTACCATAGGCGGAAAATCCACTGTCCGCACGGTCTATACCTTACCAAAGTTCACCATCCCGGACGATAAGATACTGGTGGTAGAGCTGGTCGAAAAGAACGGTGGCCGTCACCAAAATATCCGTATCGAAAGTTCGGATATTGTGAACGCCAGAGTGATTAACGAACTTAAAATCAAGTAAGATGAAGAAATTAATCTGTGTTATAGCGGTGTTGTGTTTGTGCCAGACTTTTAACCTGGCACACGCACAACGTTACCTGCCCGGACAAAAAGGAATCCAGCTTACAGGCGGGATGGCGGACGGCTTTAAGAAACCCGGCAAACCGGAATCTGCATATTATTTCGGTGCTGCACTTGCCACTTATACCAAAAACGGAAACCGTTGGGTGGTCGGTGCGGAATACTTCAATAAAGAGTACGAATATAAGGACGTAACCGTACCTGTAAGCCAGTTTACAGGTGAAGGCGGGTATTATATCAAAATCCTTTCCGACCGCCGGAAAACCTTCTTTTTGTCCTTCGGGTTGTCGGCTCTTGCCGGATACGAAACAAGCAACTGGGGAGATAAAGAACTATATGATGGTTCTACACTCACAAACAAAGATGCCTTTGTTTATGGTGGGGCTGCTACGCTGGAACTGGAAACTTACCTGACGGACAGGGTGGTTTTCCTTATTAATGCCCGTGAACGTGCGCTGTTTGGCTCTTCCATCGGAAAGTTCCACACACAGTTCGGAATAGGATTCAAGTTTATAATAAATTAGTGAGATATGAAAAAGATAATCAGAAACATATTAACGGGGGTGTACTTGCTGGGAGCAATGCTGCTGGTGTTTTCTTGTGATGATAAGCTGGATGTTCAGCAGGTTTACCCATTCACAGTAACAACGATGCCTGTTCAAAAACGAATTAAGATGGGTGAAACGGCAGAAATACGTTTTCAACTTCAAAGGGAAGGCTATTACGAAGAAACAAAGTATTTCATCAGGTATTTCCAACCGGATGGTAAAGGTACTCTGCGGATGGCAGACGGAGCAGCTTTTCTTCCAAATGATTTGTACCCGCTTCCGGGCGAAACATTCCGCCTATACTATACTTCCGCTTCCACCGACCAGCAACAAATTGACGTATATATTGAAGACAGTTTCGGGCAGGTGGTACAGCTAACGTTTGCTTTCAATAATGAGAATGAGAAAGAAGAGCAGAAGGAATAGCAGCCCTTAGACAACCTATTGAAAAACACCTGATAAGTAATTTTGTCAGGTGTTTTTTATTTCTTCATTCCAGCAAGTTAAGCATACCCAAGTTTCAGTGGTATCATCATCTTCAAGCAAATATTTTACATTCCCTTTACAATCTGTTTTCTCACAATCTTCTCGTATAACTCCAAAATCTGTTCCACAAACGATGCAACTCATATTTGTTGAATCTGGTTTATTGGGATTTAAAAACGCCCACTTGCTGTCAGGGTATTTTAGCCCATCTTCTGTAATCATTTCAGCCTTTTCTATACAAAAAGGGCATAAATATTCTCTGGCTGTAATATCTGTTGAAAAATGTTTTTTCAATTCCTTTTTCCCAATGAAGAGATTCAGATATTCCATTCTGTTATAATGTATCATATCTTCCCATTCAATATCTGAATCTTCATATCTAAATCCCGGATGGCTATAAAATTTACTTGATACAGCATCCCAAAAGCTGTCTTTTCCTAATAAATATGTAAAAGAATTTAAGATTAAAATTAAGATATATTCCGGTGTAAGTTTCTCTGTTCCTATTCCATGAACTATTTTATTTCGTTTAATCCTTATTTCCTCATAATGACTTAAAAAATCAGTATTTATCTTTTTAGTATTAACACAAGCAAAAAATGTTCTTAATAAATCATCCCCACCAATCGTATTCATTTCAGAAAATGATTCATCTGCACTATCAGGTAAAGTCTTTCAATCACTTCGCTTTCTATCAATCAGCAATAAAGGTGTTTTCTTGCATATTTCAGATTTCATTAAGCCTTCTAATCCTTGATGAATAAGGACTATTGCAGTTCTTAGGACAATTTGGTTGTATTCCCATATTTCTTCACGAGGTGTTTAATTATTTAATGTATTATCAACATTATAGATATTGTTGTATGCTTGAATTAAACACTCGATAGCAGCATCTTTGTATTCATCAGAATTTGGTATATCCTTAATCATTGAATCTTATATTATAATTGACTGTAAAGATAGCAATTAGCTGGCACTTCACTAGCGTTTGGTCATCGTAAAAGTATTTCGGTCGAACGATTCAGACCCATTTAGATGAATACATTAGGAAACACCTAATAAATACTAATCAAGTCTTTTTTTATGAGTATTTTTGCATAATAAACTTCATATTATAAGAGATATGGCGAAAATCACGAAGAAGGTACTTGAAATAAAAAAATATAGAGAAACAAGAAATCCTAAAAATGAAGATGATTTTATGCTGACTATTACATCAAATCTATTGAATAATTTAGGAGATAGAAATAATTTCATCCACAAAGAACTTGATTATTATAAAGAAAACAAGAAGAAACTTGACACGAACTTGAAGATAGCAACGGGGCTATATATATGTTCGTTAATCACTTGTTGGGAAACTTTTTTTAGAGATTTATTTATTTTCTTATGTGATACAGACCCAATCATTAAATCAGAATTGAATAATGAACAGAAAGAGGAAAGACCTCTTGATTTGACAATAGGTGAATTTACAGCAAGAAAATATAATTTTCAAAATCTTACACAGACTAAGGAAGCTTTTGACTTTATTCTTCATAGAGAAAGCCAAACATTAACAGATTATTTTACAACAGATGTTTTCAATGGAGTAATACATAAAGATTATTCATTAATATTTATGTGGATTCATGACGGCTCATTTAAAGAAAAGGTGGATTTTATTTTAGAAAAAGGTTTTGAAATTAGGCATAAAGTCACTCACGATGCTAATTATTTAATTGATTTCGACAGTAAGCTGCTATCGGAAATTGAATGTGTTTTTCAGATAATCCCACAGTTTTTTATAGCAAGTTTTGCTGAGAAATATTCTCAAAAAAGGTTAGTGTTTAATTTGAAAGAACGTTATATACGAATTACAGACACACCAACGAAAGACGAAAAAAATTACGCATTCAATGTAAAAGATTTCATGGCTGACGATTACGAAATAGTAGAATAATAGATAGCTTTTATCTACATGAAAAAATCCACCGGGTTAGCGGTGGATCCTTTCATCAATAAAAATCAAAAGTTTGGAAAGCGGTTTCTTTGCTACTTTCTTTTTCAGCACACTTCACGAAAGAAAGTAGCGGACGGGGTTTCCGCCCGTTGGTTTATAATTCTTCAAATTTATCTACATCACATTCGATGATTACGACTTCCGACAGGTAACTATATAAGTCGTTTTCTTTTGCTGCTGCGATGGCTTTTTCTTCCGTAGAAAAAACGCCAAAGCAAACACGGCTCGACTTTGTTTTGTGTACGTCCGTTTGAAATAAAATATATACTTTCATGCTACTGTTGCTTAATGTGTGAATGATAGATTTCTGTTTTCTCTTCAAATGTTTTAATATCCCAAAACAGGCTACAGGCATCAATAAACCGTGTATCTTCTTCGTTATTACCGTCCCTGTCTTGTTCTATACCTGTAATGTCTTCCAATTCATCAAAATTGAGCATTCTCCACCATTCATTGTAGGTTAATAGGGCATTTTTCCGGCTTAACCATTCATCTCGCCTTTTCCGGCATTCTTCCAGCGTTTTCGCTACCGTAGAGAAAAGTTCTCCATCCGTATGGCGATAATCATACTGAAAATATTCTGTTCCCCTGAATGCTCCCGCAATGAACGTTACATATTTTTCCTGTCCCGGCTCTTGGGTCGTGGACACTCCATTTTTGTTTAGTGATTCCATATATTTACATTAAAAAAGTGAATAATAAGGCAATGAAAACCGCAGCTATCAAAAGGCTATACAATACAGATACAAATAACCGCAGGATAAAGCGGATAACGAAAAACGCAATTATCAATACCGCCCATATACCCGCCGAAGTGGACAGAAAATAAATTACTGAAGCCAGTAACCCCACCCGGAACAACAATCTGAATAAACCGCTTGTTTTCATTGTAATTTGTTTTGTGGGCGGGTATCCCCGCCCTGTGAATAATCAGGAAGCCCGGAAGACAAAACCATCTTCAAACCAGTAATCACCTATAAATAGGTCGCGGGCAAACTTTTCATAATCGAAATATGTTTTTGCGAACTCCGGCAATTCGTATAACTCTTCTACAATTTCATAGGCGTAATCTTCTTCATCGTTGTATTTGCCCTGAAAATCGTCCCTGAAAGAAGAAATAAGGTCGTTTGCATCTTCGGCTGAAAGGTCGTGCGAACCGTGATTACACCACACTAAAAATGCTTCCTGCTCGTCTTCGCTTAAATCGTCCATTGCATCCCGGATGTCGAAAAAATTGTCTGATAACCAACTTTCGCCGATTAATTCATCCGGTATATTTTCCCAGTCCTGAAACATATATTCCGGGTCTGCTTCGTCTGCGTGTAACTCCTTACAAGCTTCGTAAAACTCGTCTTTGTCCGAAAAGTCGGAAAGGTCAAACCACTTGCCCTCGATTGAGCCATCGTTGTACTTTGCATATGTACCTACATAAATCCTTGCTTCGCTTAAACTTGTTGCTTCCATAACTTCTGATTTTTTAGATATATGCGGATTCTTGAGGTGAGGGAGTTGAGTTTCATAACCTTTTTTTCCTGCTTCTCGTAAATCCGACTTTTTTTATATGCGTCTTTCCGTTGGGTCGGTCGTTTTCGTTTCATATATGCCGGAAAGTGTAGGCTTTAGTCTTTGCAAGTTTTTGTGGAAAAATACTCTCTGGGCGAAGCACAGCAGGAAGATTTTTGCATCAAACCCTTTAGGGCTTGAACTTTCAAAGACGTTAAGAAGTCGTAAATACTTTTGCATATAGAAATGGAAAGGAATAACCGCCCCGATGGAATGACTGCCTATGGGAGTGGTTTACGGTTAAAGAAGCTGGAAAAAAAGCATTATATTACATCATTATATGCTTAAAAATGATATATTTGCAGAAATATCATAGAGTATAAAATGGCAAATCCATCTAAGAAAATTAGAGAACAGAGAGACGATTTATCCCCTTTCTTATTTCATTATACAAAAGGAAGAGAAGCGTTTGAAATTCTTTTATCAATAATTGATGAGAAAAAATTGAAATCAGAAAAAGGATATATCTGTTTTACAGAAGCCCCCTTAGCTACCTCATTACGGATGTTTGATTATATGAATCAATATCCAGACCCTATGTATGCCCCTTATGGTATTGGATTTAATAGAGATTTCCTTTTTAATATTGGTGCAAGACCTGTTATTTATGGGACAGAAGAAGAGAATGAAAAAATCCCACAGGAGTTAAAATGGAGATGTTTAAATCTACAACCGGAATCATATGATTTTAGCTGGCTAAGGGAATGGCGTATAGAAGGTAATGAGTTTGACTTCAAAGATTATCACAACGATATTATTATTGTTGCTCCGACTAATGAAGAGTTAGAAAAACTCACCACAGATTATGATTTTGATGTTGATTTCGCTTATGAACATGAAGTTCGCATGTCTTTTCCCTATCTAATTCATATTCCCAAAAGAGGATTTCGAGGTATTTCATTAGAAAAAATTAGGGATGATAGTTATATTTCAGATAGAGAAGTATCAAATGAAGTGGAAAGTCAAACGCTTAATGAACTTTTAGATGATTAAAAAAATGGCGAACTAACAAAGCTCGCCATCATTAGATTATCACAATTTGTGATAAGTTATTCTTCTTCATCAGGTATTCTGTATCCTATGGGTTTTCTTGGTTTGGGGTCAGGTTTACTTAATAACTGGGTTAAAGCTTGGTATATTTCACTGAATTGAGCATCTGTACTTTCTTCCAGTTCCTCGATACGTTTAAGAAGTTCATCATATCCGATAACCATTTGTCGCATCAGGACAAATGCCCGCATAATAGAGATATTAACATCTATCGCTGTTTGACTTCTCAATACCGTAGAAAGCATTGCTACACCCTGTTCCGTGAAAACCATTGGGCTGACAGAACTATGTTTTAGGCTTTCGGGGAACTGGTCACAATTTGTGACCAGTTGGTGAAATTCCTCTTTATCCAGTTCAAACATAAAGTCAGAAGGGAATCGCTGAATATTACGTTTAACAGCCTGTTTGAGAACCTTTGTCTTTACATTATATAACTCTGCTAAATCGAAGTCCAGCATTACCCTGTATCCCCGGACTTCAAAGATTTTGTTTTGAATGATTTGTAGTTCCATATATTTTTGTATTTGAATGTTTTAGAGTGAAAATCGTTACCCATTTATTACCATTTCTCAATAGGTAACTATTCGGCAACCTTTTTGTAGATTTTTTCAATACCCGTAAATTGTTCGGAAAGCCCTTTCATATCGCTACTAATCTTGTTATTAGTAATGCGGGCGTAGATTTGGGTCGTTTCAATATTGGTATGTCCCAGCATTTTAGAAACGGTTTCAATAGGAACTCCTTTACCCAGTGTCGTTGTGGTGGCGAAGGTATGGCGGGCAAGGTGAAACGTAAGATTCTTCTTGATTCCGGCAAGGTCGGCAATCTCCTTCAAATAAGAATTAAGTTTTTGATTACTGATTACAGGAAGTATTTTGCCGTTAGGTAGTTTGTCTTTATACTTATCCAAAATCATTTTTGGAATGTCCAGTAACGGTACATTTACATTTATTCCGGTTTTCACTCGCTTAGTCATAATCCATAGGTTGCCGTCAAACGACTTGCGGATATGCTCTTTTCTAAGCCCTGCTACATCTATGTAAGCCAAACCGCAAAAACAGGAAAAGAGAAATAAATCCCGAACGTGTTCCAGCCTTTCGGAAACAAGGTTGAGTTCAAGGATTTTCTTGATTTCATCTTCTGTAAGGTATCCTCTATCAACTCTTTGTAAGCGTATTTTATAGTTAGCAAAAGGGTCGCCGACAATCAACCCATTATTGCGGGCAATCAAAACAATACGCTTGAAGAATTGCATAAACTTGGCAGTAGTGTTATGGTTACATCTGCCAACTGTCATAAGATAGACTTCAAAATCATTGATAAACATATTGTTTATAGACTTCAAAGCTATATCGGAAAGGTTGTACTTAGCTTGGATGAAACTCGCAAGATGCTTGCGGGTTACTTCATACTTTTGATAGGTAGATGCAGATTTAGAAAGACCTATAAGCTGCTTCACATCATCATTGTGCTTCTGAAATAAATTCAGCAACGTTTCGTGGTTCTCCGTATGCCCTAAAAATTCATTCTTGATTTGCTCGGCAGTAACGTAGTTTTCACGCCGTTGCTGTTCATGGTAGATTTGATGTAATGAAGCTTTTATATCTTCCAGCAACTTATTAAGCTGCGCACAAGATTTCCCGGTCGCTTTACCAGCTTTCACACTCCAATTATCAGGATGGATGCTTTGTTTTGTACTAAACTGGCAAATTTTTCCATCAACGGTAATTCTTGCCATAATTATTACCTCTCCATTACGTTTTTCCGACCCTTTTTTTAGGTAGAAAAGGACTTTGAATGTACTCTTCATAATCTCACTTTTTAATGTTACAAAACTACATTTAATGTATTAATTGTGAGATATATACAGACTGTACAAATTGAGACAGCGAGAGGTCATTTTTGGACAAATCGTTACCGTTTTTGTCCGGTATGGAATCGGTAACGATTTAGGCACAGATTTGTGTCTTTTGGGGTCTTTTTAGTGTCTTTTATGCTGGACAAAAAACAAATAAAAAAGCCTACAAATCATTGACTTGTAGGCTTTTGTCCAGTTACTGTCCGGCGTGGTCTGCCGGTTTCAGCGGAGAGAGAGGTTTGTGAACAAACACCTCTCAAATCGTTGTATATCAATTATCTACCAAGACATTAAATTTCTTATGTAGCATTCTTGTAGCAGTTATTTGACTGCTGGTTGACTAGCGCCCTGACAACCTAATGACCCTTTTTGAGCATCATTTTTCTGGGTGCGAAGTTATAGAAAAACGTACACACTTCCAAATCGTTGTTCCTTAAACAGTTAGATTTTTTATTGCTACATTGCCCAGTGCACGGTGCAAGTCCCTATATATAAGGGGACTTGCACCGTGCACTGGAGTTCTTGGCAAAACCTCATATTTCTGATTTTAATCCTGATAAAACTATAACTTTATCCTTGGTGAAGGTCTTTTATGTATTCTGTTTACATCAAACCCAAGGAGAAAGGATTAGAACAGAGTTGCAAATAACCACTTTACAATCCAATCAACACACAAGATAATACGGTATTTTGGATATGCCCCGGTGCATACGCTACTAATATCAATTTGCATCTGATGCAAGACGATTTGCATTGGGTGCAAGAACTTGTATGTAGCGAGTTGTTCTTGCCAAGATGTCAGAATAACTTTAAGGATATGAAAAAGTTAGTAGATTTTCTTCGAGAAGCAAGACTAGAAAAGAACTACAAACAGGACTATGTCGCTGAAAAGTTGGGTGTTACAGGTAGTACTATTTCTCGTTGGGAGAGTGGTGAAACAGAGTTAACACTACAGCAAGTATCAGACTATGCTCAAGTTTTGAACATTAAGATCAAAGACCTGTTTGCATTCCTTGCAAATGAAGGGAACAAAGCCCCCATTGCAGAAGTTCATCTCATGGTTTTCACGAATGAATCCTATGAAGCTATTATGCGAGCTATAAGCGAACTGGGAACGGATGTCTCTATTACAAGTAAAGTAAACATTTGAACAAATGGATCTGATTGCCATAGAAAGTCAAGCCTTTCAGGACTTGGTAGACAAACTCAATAGAATTGAGCAGTATGTTGAAAGAACAAGTCATTTATTACAAGATATTGATGATGAGTTGGAGATGTCAACCAAGGATCTTGTCGAAACATTAATGATTTCCGAGTCGACCTTATATCGGTGGCGCAAGAAGCAACTCATACGCTACCGATATACTGAGAGCGGAGATGTTAGATATTTTTTTAAGTCTATTCTTATTGCTGTAAAGAGTAATCGATTACGTGTCTCGGGGATGCGTAATGAAGACCTGATAGGGCGTCTAAATCGCTTCAAAGACAATCTTATTAGAAACTCATGCTTAAACCGTAAGAATGATGATTGATAAAAACGAGATTCTCGCCCTAACACAGGGAGGTCTAAATGTGTTTGCTCATTATCTGGGCTTCGAGATAAATCTGCATCGTAACTTTCGTAGTCCTTTTTATGAAGATAAGCGTGCCTCTTGTCATATTTATTACGATAAGAAGAACTGCTCTTACAAGTTTTACGATCATGGTGATCCAACCTATTCGGGGGATTGCTTCTGGTTTGTGGCTACTCTATTGGGATTGAATCTTAAAAGTGATTTCCCAGAAGTAATTGATACCATCGTAAAAGGACTGGGTCTACACTCCTTGTACAAGTATGAGACTAGTAATACTTTTTCTATTCCCTGTAAGATGAAGACAGAACCTCAAAGCCGTGAAGTAGCATTTCAGCTGAAAACACATCCCTATGACTTTGAGATACAAGCTTTCGATGATGCTTTGCTCAACTTCTGGGCACATTACGGTATCTATGAAGATACGCTTCGGCGTTTTCGAGTCAGAAACCTGAAGCGTTATGAGAGTATCTCGTCCGAAGGTAGAAGATTTGAACTTCACAGTTCCCCGACAGAGCCAATGTTCGCCTATATCGGGAATGGCTATGTAAAAATCTATCGACCTCATAGTGCAAAGATTAAGTTTCTGTATGGAGGACGAATACCAAGCACTTATTGTTTTGGTATGGAGCAACTCCCCTCAAAAGGAGATATGATCTTTATTACAGGCGGAGAGAAGGATGTTTTGGCATTGTCAGCTCACGGATTTTATGCCATCTGCTTCAACAGTGAGACGGCTCAAATTCCCGAAAGTGTGATAGAAAGCTTGAGCCTTAGGTTTCGTCATATTATTCTGTTATATGATGCCGACGAAACGGGTCTCCGTGAAGCTAAACGACAAGTTGAACAATTATCCAAGTATAAAGTCATTCAACTTAGTCTGCCACTTAGTGGAACAAAAACAGAGAAGGATATATCTGACTATTTCGCTTTAGGAAATGGAAGTGATGACTTTCGAGAACTGCTCTCCAAAATGTTTTCGGATATATATAGCCAAACAATAATGATGCTACGTTCCTGTGAAATAGATTATGAGAACCCGCCAGACGTTTCTAAATCTGTGGTTTCTGTTAATGGAGTACCTCTTGGCTCTCAAGACAATCTTTTTTGTATTACAGGAGGAGAGGGCACCGGTAAGAGTAATTATATCTCAGCAATTCTATCGGGCACACTTGGAGTAGAACGTCTAGAAGCTGAAAAAACCTTGGGGCTGGAGGTTACTCCCAATCCTAAGAGATTAGCTGTGTTACATTATGACACAGAGCAATCAGAAGCTCAACTGCATAAGAATTTAGGCAAGACCTTACGTAGAGCCTCTTTAGCTACAGTCCCCGAATTTTATCATTCATTGTACCTTGCCTCGCTCTCTCGTAAAGACCGTCTTAAATTAATCCGTGAGAGTATGGACCTATTCCATCATAAACATGCAGGGATTCATCTTGTCGTAATTGATGGAATTGCCGATCTGATACGCTCAGCCAATGATGAAAGCGAAAGTATTGCTATTATCGATGAACTCTACCGTTTAGCGGGGATTTATAACACCTGCATCATCTGTGTACTTCACTTTGTACCTAATGGGATTAAGCTTCGTGGACATATCGGTTCAGAACTGCAACGTAAAGCAGCCGGAATTCTGTCTATCGAAAGGGACGAAAATCCCGAATATTCAGTAGTGAAGGCGTTGAAAGTACGAGATGGAAGCCCATTGGATGTGCCAATGATGCTTTTTGGCTGGAGTAAGGAGTTGAATATGCACGTTTATCGAGGAGAGAAATCCAGGGAAGACAAGGAAAAACGTAAAACAGATGAACTTATTGCTGTCATACGAGAAGCCTTTAAATGTAGCCACCAGCTTTCATATCAAGAGCTTTGTGAGGTGTTGATGCAAGACATGGAAATAAAGGAACGTACCGCTAAGAAATACATCGCCTATATGAAGGAACAGGAAATCTTGACCCAAAAAACAAGTGGATATTATCAAAAAGGAGAGCGATGTCGAATTTAGAGAATCAAACTGAGGAACTCTGGCAAAAACGCTTGTTTGAGCGCATTTTGTCTATAGAAGAAAAAGTAGATCATCTACTAGTTTTACAAGAGCAAATGATTGACACAACGGTTCATCCTCCTCTCAAACCCGAGTACCTTGACATTATCGATGTCTCTAAGCTACTTAAAGTGGAACAGAAAACCATCTATAACTGGGTTTGGTCTGGTAAAATACCCTATATTAAAGCTAATGGGCGACTACTCTTCAAACGAGAAGAGGTTGATAGGATGCTTCAAAAATAGGAACGGTTGTAAAATCAAGAAATAGGAGTGTAAATGCCTGACGATATCATGGCTCATCCTTTGCTTTTTGTTCGTTATTAGGTATTTTTGCGACAACATAACCTCTTGCCTACTACCACGAAGTGGACGTAGAGAAGTCTTCGATAATAGATTGTATTGGTATTAATAAGGTAGAGGAACTAAGTATGTTGTATTAACACAAACACAGGAAAATCGATGGGAAATAAAGCTCTTACAATATCTGAGCAGATAGCATTGCTTAAAGAGAGGGGAATGCTGATTGGAGACCTTTCCAAGACAGAGGAAGTCTTATTGGATGTTGGCTATTACCGATTGGGATTTTATTGGTTCCCTTTCGAAAAGTCATATCCATGTAAGGAAGGACGATTGCATCAATTTGATGAGGGTACGAGCTTTGACAACATTGTGAAACTTTATTATTTTGATTTCAACCTTCGAAATCTACTTATGAAGTTTCTCAATAGAATCGAGATTAACTTTAGAACCTTTTTAACTTACTCTATGTCAAACGAGCACCATGATTCTCCTACGTGGTTTGTTGATCCGAACATAGTCTCTGCTGAATATATCCAAAAATTTGAAAAAGAGGTATATAACAATAAAGTGAAGCAGAATCCTATATTACAACGTCACCACAAAGTACACATTAACGACAAATATGCACCTGCGTGGAAAACTATAGAATTTATGACTTTAGGAGAGGTGATACATCTATACCAGTCCATAAAGTCTATTAATTCACAGCTTGTTATATCAAAACATTTCGGGTTAAATAATACGAAAACTTTTCTTAGTTACCTCTCTGTTATACGAATTGTTCGTAATCATTGTGCTCACGGCAATATTCTATATGACATTGCCTTATTTCAATCTATCAGACGTGGACCTGCAGGCATTGTGCATCCAAAGGATTATCAAAGACTAGCTGGTGTTATTAGAGTTATCTATTATATGATTGGATGTGTATCCAGAAATAGACAGGCAGACTTTAAGAATGAATTGATAGACTTATTTTCCAAGTACGATAATGTCCCAGAGGTAAGTTCTATTATAAAAACTGCAACTGGAATAGAAAATATTGATGAGGCTCTTGTATAGAATAGAAGAAAAGCTTAACTTTGCAGTGGAAAAGTGCCGATAGATACTCTCATCGTACTATTAGCACTATAAAATGGAAAAGATGGGGCTGTGTACTTTACTACACAGTCCCTTTTGTATTTTTTATTCTATATCTTCCACTTCGGCTTAGAAATCACCACACGGCTCATCACGCCTTGGTCTTCCGGTCCACTCTTCGGAGTGGACACCGTAGACTGGGGCGTTGTCATATATTGAGTAGAAGAGGAAATCTCCTTTTGCTTTGTATCTCTTATAGCTGAGCCTTGATCTTGTTCCTGCTTAGCTTTCTCCTCTTCTTTCTCTGCCTCAGGAGGGGCTAACTCTAATGCAATCTTACGGTCGAGTTCGGCAGCTTGTCCTTTGAGCAAACGCAGTTCGTTCTCCTTCTTCCACGATCCATTGGCAATTGTCGTGTACACCCCAATATCTGCCGTCGCTTTGGCGAGCTCCTTCTCATGTGTCTCAATGACCTTAGGGATGCGTTCGAGGGCATTGACGAAGTTAGCACAGGCGAGTTTTGGGTCGCTGGCGAGCTTGCCATTGTTATAGGTATAGTATATTCCCTCCTGCCCTTTTACGAAGAAACGATTGACAGATAGGGTAAACAGGTCTTTGCTGGAGCTTTCGGTCTTGACCGTTATCGAGAAGCCATAAATCTCCCCAATCTTGTGATGCTCGCCATTGGTGCGGGCTTTCTCCTCAATCTCCTGAAGGCGTGCTGCCATCACCTTGATGTCTGCACCCTCGTCTACGCCTTTCAGAATAAGCTTATTGATGGGATTGCTCTCAGCATCTCGCTCTACTCGGCTCTCAAAGGTTGATAGGTCTGCTTTGGCTTCCTGCACTCTTCCCGTATGGTACTCGATAGAGTGCTGTATCTCTGCCAATTTACCACTCGCAGCATCACGTTCTTTGAGGAAGGTCTTGCGTTCCGACTCAAGGGCGGTAATCTTCTTGTCTAGTTTGGCTTTTTCGAGAAGGTCGGTATTACCTGAAAGCACGGCAACATACTCCGAGAAATTCATACCGCTATCCTCGTCCATTGAGCCCTCATCAATCGTACGAGAACCCAGTGTATTGGTCTTGAGTTGATTGATGAAGAGCTGCTTGTTGTGTAGCAGATTGAACTTATAGCTATCTAGAGAACGCTCCACGGCATAGATAATAACATCTACCTTGTTGTCCGCAAACTCCTTGGCTATAAGGTTGCCCTTACGCACAGCTCGTCCGTTGCGTTGCTCAAGGTCTGATGGTCGCCAGGGCGTATCCAAATGATGGATAGCCACAGCACGCTGTTGGGCATTAACACCGGTGCCAAGCATCGAGGTTGAACCGAAGATGATACGAATATTGCCTCGGTTCATAGCATCGACCATCGCCTTCTTGGCTTTCTCGTTCTTACACTCCTGAATGAAGCGAATTTCAGATGAGGGAATGTGGTAGTCCTCTACGAGTTTGCGTTTGATTTCACTGTAGACATTGAAGTCATCTCCTGGCTTGTAAGTGCCCAGGTCGGAAAATACAAACTGTGTACCCTTCTGTGCGTTGTACTTTTGGTAGTAGTCATTGAGCATTTTAGCACAGTGCGAAGCCTTGTTGTCCACGTGGTCTTCGTATGCCGGGTCAATCATCCTCAGATCTAAGCTCATCTTGCGCGCGTAGTCTGTTGCGATAAGCATCTTTGCCTTTTCTTCCTTCTCATTTAGTGGTTCACGGCCAAGAAGAGTGGCATTACCTGTCTTAGCAAACTCCATCAGACGATTGATAAACTCCTCCTGTTCGGGCGTCGGCGGTATATTGTGCAGTATCTCATTCTTCTCAGGTCGGTCTATACCGATGTCCTTTGCCGTACGGAAATCGCAGATTTCCGCATAGAACGAGGCGAGTTCCGGCACCTTAATGAAGGTGCGGAAGCGTTCTTTCTGAATGATTTCATTCGTGACTGAAAACTCGTAGTCTGTGGACTTCTTGGCAAAGACCGCTGCCCAAGCATCAAAGCTGTTGATGCCTTGCTTCTCGAGGGCTTGCGGACGCAAGTATTTGAAGAGCAGATATAGCTCCGTGAGTGAGTTACTAATGGTTGTTCCCGAAAGAAAAGTCGCCCCCAAGTCCTTACCTGACCGCTCCTGAATGGTTCGGATGGCAAAGAGCATATTGAGGGCACGCTGTGAGCCGTCGGGGTTGCCCAAGCCCGATACACGGTCGTGACGGGTGTTGAACATCAAGTTTTTGAATTGATGGCTCTCGTCTACAAAGAGGTGGTCAATACCCATCATCTTAAAGTCTACGGCATCGTCCTTGCGTTCGGCAATGCTGTCTTGAAGGTCACGGAGTTTTGCCTCAAGCGTTTGCTTGCGTTTCTCTAAGCCCTTGAGCATCCCTCGGGAGATGTCTCTGCCTTGTTTGCGTAATACCTCAAGGTTCTCTTCTACTGAGTCCATCTCCTTTTGCAGGATAGCCTGCTGTATTTCGAGGGCTTGGGGTATCATACCGAACTGCTCGTGGGTAAGGATAATACAATCCCAGTCGTTGTTCTTGATGTCGTTGAAGATACGCTGGCGATTTTGCTTGGTGAAGTCGTCTTTACCGGGATAGAGGATTTTCGCATTGGGATAAGCCTTGCGGAAGGTATCAGCAATATCAAAGACATTCGCCTTGAGTCCGATAATCATCGGCTTGTTCGCCAACCCCAACCGTTTCATCTCATAGGCTGCCGTACACATGATAAGTGTTTTGCCCGCTCCCACTTCATGGTCACAAATACCACCACCATTGGTTTTAAGCATCCATACAGCATCTTTCTGACTCTTGTACAGGTCGGGAATACCCAGACACTTGAGATCAAGATTTGGAAAAGACTGGTGCGAGCCATCAAAATTGGGACGTACGAAACAGTTGAAGAGTTCATTATAGCGATCAGCAAGTTGCTCCTTAAAGCTCTCGGGACTTCTTCCCAGCCAATCGACAAATCCTTGTCGGATTTCTTCAATTTTGGCATTGGCTTGCTGTATCTTCTCTCCATCCCTGACTTTGATGTTTTTTGTTTCACCCGTGGTCTTATCTACCACCTCCTTGCTCTTATTGATGTCGGGGATGGTATTATGTAAGGCATGCTTGAGGAGATGTAAACCGTCATAGCGACGAAACTCCCCTTGCACCGCATACTTGTGCCAGATACTGGCATTCTTCCTATCACAGCTAATCGTGTACTCATCCATGTTGGAATGGTAACTGATACGAATGTCCGTTTCAAAGAACTCGGAGGCAAACTTCTCATATACACTACTCGGAATCCAACGCTCTCCGAAGTTAAAATCAAGGTCGCTAAAAGGAATTGGCGTTGGGCGCGCTGCCATGAGTGCTGCCAAGCTCTGCTTACCTTCCTCATGGTCGGGGTGGTCAAGCAACCAAGAGGCAAGCCTATCGGCTTTCTCAATCACATTGCCTGATACGAACTTGTCGGCAACCTCGTAACCATCTATCTCGGGATTGAAATAGATGTGTCCTTCCAAGGCAGAGAGGATATCCGACTCTTCCATCTCAGGAAGCAGAGAGCTCATATAGTCAAGTTCTACCGTTCCGTACTTATTGAGCGAAGCACTGAGTGCTTCCAAGGGGTCAGCAGCAATGGTGAGTTCGGATGTGGAGAATGCCGTTGGATGGTCAAAGATATCGGCCTTGACAAATTGACCATTTTCTGACCTTTCGAGGAAGAGCATCTCCACCCCTGTGGCATCCATCTTGATGATATCGATATTGCTCTTCTGATTGAAATGTCCCCAGCGAGCGACATAACTGTCATATAGTCGATTGAGTTTGCTACGCTCCTCTCTTTCTTCGGAGTGGTTGATTGCTTCGTAGTCATATAGGCGGTGATAGCTCTCACGTACCTCAATGTAGGCTTTCAGTCTTGACAGCTGCGCATAAGGCAAATCCATCGGATTGAAAGTCGGATGCCTTTTCAAATCGGAGATAAACCCCACTTGACCATTCTGCAATACGATAGAACCATCCCTTAAATGCGAATCGGGAGCAGAGAGAAAAGGGCGAGGAGAAGCGTCAAAGATTTTCTTAGTCTCGGTAGTGGATGGAGCCGAATAAGACTCGTTTTCATTTGCGAAATCGAAGAGGCTACGTTCGTAGCCACTTGCCGCTCCTCCTTTTTTGCCGGCTCTATGACGACGCGGTGTGGTTAAATGACCTGGCTTTGTTGTGGAAGTTGTGTCCGACTTCTGCTTGGGCGCAGGGATGGGTTCTTTAATACTTTCGTTGAACAGTGCCACCTCTTGTGTCCATAGCGTATACTCCTCAGGAGCAAAAAGAAAAGTCTCAGACCAATCAGGATTCTCCATTATGGGGTGGTGGTCATCGTCAAAGTAAACCGTTTGACCATTCATCTCTCGGGGAGGTTCTACATCTGTTCGTATTTCGGGTACCTCCTTCTGGTATTGATGGTGTAGCGTCAACGTAGGAACACCTTCGGGAGCGGACTCCTCTTGAGAGGGGAGATTAACCGTAGGCTCTTGTCTTTCTTCTGTATGCCCTACCTCAGTTTCTCCCTCTTTTGTCTTTTTTTTCTTCTCTTCAACCACAGATTCCATTCGGGGAGTGGCTTCCTTGGTATATCGTCCTCTGACAAGTTCCTCAAGTTCTGCGATTTCGTGAAGTTTCTTAGGTTTGAAGTATAGATCTCGCTCTATGCCTAAGCCATGTATGTTGACTTCCGCCATCTCATCGAGGGAGATAATACCGAGTTCCCATTCATACCCCATGGTTACCGCACCGAAGCCGATACGCTCTTTGGGGTCATATTCGAGCAAATAGGCTGTGTAAGCGCCCATTGGAAAGAAGTAGCGGGCATAGGCGACTTTATCTCCGATCAGTTCTCCTTCAGTGCTGTAGAGTTTAGGTAGCTGTTTCTCGATGCTCTTAGGCAGGAGCGTGTAGGCATCGTTAATCTTGTCATCCAACTCTGCACCTTTGCCTTTTTCCTCTTTGGACTCAGACAACCCTGCTGTTACACCCAATTGACGGAGCTTCTTTTCGGCTTCAGCTTGTCGCTCTTCCTCTGTCATAGCAATGCCTGTCTCATACAATTTTCTGTCAAAACGCTTCTTTATATCCTCTGAGAGCTGAAAGCGTAGACTTTGAGCCATCTCTTCGATACCGCCATCGAACTCATAGACCCACGTGGGCTTGCCATAAGGGTCTGTACCCATTGAACGACTTGTGGCGATGGTGTGCTTCATCACTTCCTGCCACTCGCCCTCAAAAAGAGAACTGTGATTAAAGGCAATAGAGAAGCCATCACCCTTGGGAACCGGGAAATTTCTGACAAAAGCTTGCTCCAAGCCCTCGCCAATATCCTTGCCCGACTGTTTTTGCAGGACAATGAGGTCGCTTCCGACTTCTGTGCCGGCATTCTCACTGAACATACCCGAGGGTAGGCGAATAGCCGAGATGAGCCGACTGTTTTGCATCAGGTAGCGACGGATAGGCTCGTTACGGGGAGCATCGAGGACACCTTGTGAAGTGATGAAAGCAAGTAGCCCACCCTCTTTGAGCGTATCCAGCCCTTTAACGAAGAAATAATTATGAATGGCTCTGGTAGATTCGCTCTTGAGTACATCTTTACCCTTGGTGTAACTACGGTCGTAGACCATAAAGTCTCCAAAGGGGATATTACTTGTCACAAGGTCGTATCTATCCTTGTCCTCCACTGCTCCAATGGCTTCAAAGGGTTGGTTCTGCACGAAGATATTCCCCTCACCATAGGGGTGCAGGGCTTGTGAAATACGAGCCGTCAGGAGGTCTTTCTCCATGGTATCGACAAGACCTGCCTGCTTGGCAAAGGTCTCGGCAAAAGCCCCTATGCCTGCGGAAGGATCCAAACATCGCTTGATGGTAACCCCTGCTGTTGCAATGGAGTCGGCAATAGCTGAGACAATATGTGTATCCGTATAGAAGGAAGTGAGCACACTTGCCTTGATGCTATCCCAATAGCGTTTGGCGGTATGGGCATCTATCGCTTCTCGATAAATGAGTTGCTTGAGTTGTTGCGTGGGAGCAAATAGGTTTTGCTCTGAAGCAGACCAGTGTCGGATGTCCTCGGCTTGGTCACATCTGTTGAGGACACACTTGAGTCCTCCAAAGCCCTGATATCCTCTTAATATAGTTTTTTCAGCCTCGGTTGCCTCTCGACGTTCTTTCTCTAAGCGGAGTACGACACGAATAGCTTCGGTATTAGCCTCTAAAACAACTTTCTTATTGTATGCCATGGTTGTAAATCAGATAAGGTTACACAGTCGATAGTGAAGAGTGCATCTTACACTACCGACTGTCGTTTTTTTGCGGTGAAAGAAAAAAGTTTTTATTTCTTCTTTTTCTTGCCCTCAAACTCAAAGGTTGTAGTATTGTCGTTTTGGAGAACAAGTCGAGCATTGAACTTTTTACCGGCCTTGCTCACCAAGCCTTTGAGAATGGGTGTGCGTTTGGTATTGATCAGGTCTCGGAGATTATCCTCAGAGAGGAACGTGCCACAAACTTCTCGGAAGATGACGAAGCCACAACCCTCATGTCTACACTTGGCAATCTTTGCATAGATACCGACACTTTTGTTCCCACACTTGGGACAGCAATAGCTGGGATAGCTCTTTTGTGGAGGCGATAGCTTCAAAAGCTCTCGACAGATTTGCTCGGTGTACTCTGCAATACGCAGACTAAACTGTTCGACAGATGCCGAACCGGACTCAATCGCAGAAAGAGCAACCTCCCATGTTCCTGTCATCTCGGCATTGGCGATACGCTCGTCTTTGACAATCTCATAGACCGAAAGTCCTTTTTCTGTGGGTACGATGCTTTTCTTTTCCCGTCGGATGTACTCTCTCAAAATCAGAGTCTCGATGATGTTTGCTCGTGTGGCAGGTGTTCCGATGCCACATTCTGCCATCGCTTGACGGCTTTCTGCTTCTTCGACCTCTTTGCCGGCATGTTCCATAGCCGAGAGCAAAGTCGCCTCAGTATAGAGGGGCTTAGGTTTCGTTTTGTGTGTTGTGATTCTGGCAGAGCTGGCCTGAAGAGTTTCACCTTCTGTAAGGTTGGGAAGAGATGCCAACTGCTCTTCTTCATTTTCTGTCTCCTCTCCTTTGTTCTTCTCTTTATTCTCTTGGGCAACGGCTTTCCAGCCGGAAGATAAAATATGACACGCCCTCCAAATATAGGAATGGGTGCCATCCGTGAAGATGACCTGCATACGCTCCTCTTCTGAGTTCGGAGAGAAGGCTTCGATAAAGCGTGTACAAATCATCTGATAGATGGTGTTTTCACCTGCACTGAGCCCCAATGCCCTTTCTCCGGTTGGGATAATGGCATGATGGTCTGTGACCTTACCATTATCCACGCTATGACGGTTGAGAGGAGCTGTCAAGCCTTCTCCAAGCATACTGAGAATAACAGAAACTTCCTCGAAGACATCTTCACTGATGTAACGACTGCCTGTGCGGGGATAGGTTACGACTTTCTTCTCATAGAGAGATTGAGCTATTGAGAGTGTCTTGTCTGCCGAGAAGCCATACTTCCGATTTGCCTCCTTCTGAAGTGTGGTAAGATCATACAAGAGTGGTGGAGGAGTAGTTCCTACCTTTCTTGTGAGCGATGATACGGCCAATCGGCCCTGACTGTGGAGGGCACTGAGAGCAGTCTGTGCCGAGACCTCATTATCGAAGCTGTTTGTGCTAATGGCTTTGAGGAGGATGCCCTCCTTCTCCACTAAGGCATTCACTCTCCAATAAGGGACAGAAGAGAAGTTCTTGTTTTCAAGGTAACGACGGCATACCATCGCAAGCGTTGGTGTCTGTACACGTCCCAAAGAGTAACCTCCCTTACGAGCAATCGACAAGGCCCGACTGGCATTGATACCTACAAGCCAATCGGCTTCACTTCGGGCTTTAGCGGAATAGTAAAGGTTATCATACTCTCTCCCTGCTCTCACCTGAGCTAAGCCCTCACAGATAGCTTTATCTGTAAGTGAACTAATCCAGAGTCTGTCGAATGGCTTGTGGCAATCTAGGTATTGATAAATCATGCGAAATATCAACTCTCCCTCTCTTCCAGCATCGGTTGCTACGATGATGTGCTCAGCCAAATCAAAGCAATGACGAATGGCTTTCAGTTGTTTTACAGCAACAGGATCATCACATAGTTCTTTATCCTTGCGGACTTGGCGAACGATGAGTCGGAAGGGCTCGGGACGAATGGGCAGGTCTTCGGCTTTATAGGTAGAGTAGCCATAAACTTCGGGCATGGCCAGCGTAATGAGATGACCCATCGCCCAAGTCACGAGGTAGCCACCTCCTTCGAGGTATCCCTCCTGTTTCGTATTTGCCCCTACAATACGGGCAATATCACGAGCCACCGAGGGCTTCTCAGCAATAATACATGTTATCATGGTCGGTTAATCTTATGTTATTGGGTTACATCTTGCGTCCACGACGCTGTTGTGTCTTTCTCTCTTGCTTCTCTTTTTGCTCTGCCGAGGGCTGTGTTTGGCCGGATTTGAGTGGTTCTTTTAAGTGCTTAGTGGCTTCGTTGGTCTTGCCTTGGTTATTGACTGCTACCTGCGTCTTGTGTTCTTCAGCCACGGCTTCAACTTTGCCATTCCCCTGTTTCTTATCAGGATTGTATTTGAAGAAGCGTGGGCGGTTCTGCTCCTTATCCATACGTACATAGGCATTAAAGCTTTTACCTTCCTTATCTACCATGTTTTTGAGATAGAGTGTGCTACCACTGTTCAATGCTTCACGCTGTTTTTCGGTTAGCTCCAAGCCACAGAGTTTATGAGGCACTCCTCCTTGCTTCTGCTGTTGACCCTGGCGCTCTTGGAGACTTTTGCTTTCACCAAAGATAAATTCGATACCTTTTTTCTCGGCATTTACCTGCAAGGTTGCATCAAAGGATTTGCCATTCTTCGAGGTCATGCCTTCTACTTTCACCGCCTTACCTTCTACAAGGTCTTTGTACTGGATATCAGAGAGTGTAACCCCTTTGATTTCTTTGGGAATAGAGACACGGTCGGCACGCAGTGCAATAACCTCGTTGGTCTGTGGATCAATAGACACATAGGCGGCAAAAGACTCGCCATTCTTCGGAGTTACTTCAATGGTTTTTCCAAGGTTGCCTGTTTTGAGAAGCTGTTCCTTCTCCTCCGGTGTAAACTGGTGTCCCATATAGGGGAAATCCAACTGTGGTTCTTTACGCATAGCATGCACAGCAAGACCAATGTTACCATTATCATCGGTTCGGAAGGCGAGGCGTGCCTCCGTATAAATAGAGCTGTTGCCATAGGGTACAGCAATGCCCACAAGGTCGCTCTTTTGCCAGTTGAGCATCTTCTCTAAAGCCCCACTCGCTTCAAGTTTTTCTCGGCTCAACCCGAGATCTTCGAGCATACGCCAATCAATCTTTTCCGGATCAATAGCTGTAGCATTTTTCTGCATGGGTAGAAAGTCCTCAAAGTGTACTTGACTCTCTTGGAGCTGCGCCTTTACTTCGGAACTTTGTCTGTTTTGAAGAGCTGTGCGGAGATGTTCTACACCTTGTTCCACATTATTAGCTACCACCTTATACAGTCCGAAACGAGAAGGGTCATTGAACTGCTTGAGGAAGTTGGTCATAAAGTTCTTAAGAAGTCCATCCTTGCTGTTAAACTTCAAGAAGGAAGCTTGATTGGCTTCCCGTGCTTCTGAGGTCTTGAGTTGACCACTTTCGTCAATACCTGAAACGACAGAAAGCGTACCGACCTCTTGGGTGTTTTTCACGGCTGTGCGGTCTTCTAAGACCAATACGTAATCATTGTTGTTCGATTCCATAATACTTTGTTATTAGGTGAGTAATTCATCATCGAACAGCAAATATATAAGCAAAAACTTTTGACTCTAAGGGATAAGGATTTTGAAGGAAAAGTAGGGATAAATAAAAAATAGAGAATCTTTTTTGAGAAGGCTAAAGATTGGCGTAGTTTTAATCTTAAATCGTAATTATCTAATATGCAGCGTGTTGTGTATTCTCTTTAGATTGAATTGATGTTTGGTTATGAGGCTTTTATAATCAAGAGTGGCAGCAGTAAGAAATTATCAGCGTTATATGTGTCAAGTTCTACTCAGAAGTTTAAGCAAGATAGAAAACTTGAATTGCCAGCTGTAAGCCTTATTGCTGCCACACTTTCCCAGAATTTGTAATCTCTATCTATTTTGCATTACAGCTATGACTTGCGCACATTGTAATTTTTCGATTTTTTGAGATACCTACAACAAAAGACCTTTGCTCACTTCTAACTTTTTCAGAATTAGTCAACTGTGACTTTTCTGGCTTTTGAACTTCTAGAGTTCTTTCTTTGACTAGTGTTTTCATAAAAAATGATAATTTGTTAAATGGTGGGTTATAATCCAAGTTTTTGACGGATACGAGCGGTGCGACAACTAATACAAGACTTGCCAACTATTTTTTTGTTTTCTAGCCATGAATACGCTGGACAAGGTAAGCAATAGTCTAGACTAGGACAGTTATTACAATCAGAAATCTGTTTGATTTTAGTTGTTCTTAGTTTATTTAACACTTCGGAGTTATTCCATATATTAGATAATGAATCTTTTTTTAAGTTACCACACTCAAGTTTGAAAGTATTACATGGATAAACCTTTCCATCTGCAGAAATTGCAATGCTTGAAAAAACAACATTACAAGCAACACTCTCTAATTTGTTGTCAAGTGAAATTCTATCGTCTTCCATTTCAACATTGATATCTTTGTCTAGTAAAATTGTCTCAAACTGATCATCATTTAAGCATAATTCAAGAGGAGACATATCCCCATCATCTTTTGGAGTCATGGTTGGTGTAATAACTAACTCACAATTCTTTTCTTTAGAGAAAGAAACTAAATCCTTATAACCATCAAAATTATATTTCGTCAAAGGGGCATTTATTCTGACTGGTATACCTGTTTCACGAAGCTTTAGAATATTGCCTAGGGTTTTAATCTGAAGTCCTATTCTGTTTGCTATTTTATCGTGCTTTTGGGGATCCAAACTGAATAGAGTAATACATAATTTTGAAATACCTATTTTTTTGAGTTCGAAAATATCTGAATCTTTAATAATGGAAGCATTTGAATATAAAACTATCGAAAAATTTAGTTCTTTGGCTATTCTTAGAATGTCAAAAATATCTTTTCTCGCAAAGGGTTCTCCTCCAGTAATATTCAATATGAAACAACCATTTTTTTTCAGATCGATTAATATTCTTCTAATCGACTCAATATCTAAGTCTTGCATATTTTTCGTAAAGTCACAGTCCTCATAGCAATGAATACATGTCTGATTACATTTATAGGTAATTTCCCAAGTAACTGTTATTGGATAATAGCGACCTGTATGCTTATTAACAAACTTCCACAATTCCATTGACTCTACATTGTTATTGATAGGGATATTCTCAGTCGAGTATTGCCCTTCTATCAAATTATTTGCTATCAGGAAGTTTATTAAGTCTTTAACCTCGTCCTCTGATATGCCAATTTTAAGGCACTTTATTTCCTTCAATAAGGCAGTGTAATTTATGTTTTTGTCAATTAATTGCCATATTGCATTCGCATTCTCATTAAGACAAAACATATCTTGACTAATCTCATTGAAAAGAAATAATTTATTGCTTAATGTTCTGGAAATTATTTCTGGTTTTTTTTTAATCGTTTGATTCATAATGACTATCTCTTTCATTAATAAGGCTAACCGATTCATTTCAAAAATTTTCTAGCCCAATTAGATTGGCTTTGATTTTCATGTGTAATGTGAGTATTTATACTCTGATTGTGTATCACAAAGATAAAAAAAATATAACTCATCCAAGTTTTTTTGTTACAACATCTGAATATATTATAGTCATATGCTTTTCAGTGTCTCAGCTTCGCAATGTCGTGGTGTGATTTTCAATATGTTTTATATCAGATGATTAAATGATCGTTTAGTATACTACTTATGGTAGGTATATTTCTTGCCTAAAAAACATTTCAAAATTTGGCGAATCCAATATTCTTTTATAATATTGCATTCAGAAATAGAGAATGAACGTTCTGTTTTAATTCTAAAGTAATGGCACGAACAAATAACAAAGAAATCATATTGAAGGAAGCTTTCAGGCTATTCTTGTCTAGAGGGTATGATGCGGTTAGCTTTGCAGATTTGGTAAAAGCAACGAATATTTCACGAGGAGGGATGTTCCATCACTTCAAAGGAAAAGAAGATATCTTCAATCAGGTGGCTGATCGTTTTGTATTTAATTTTTTTCGAGAAGGAGAGAGTTTCATTGAATCTCCTAAGTCTCCAACTCCTTTGAAAGATTTTTTAGCTCATTGTACCAAGATAATTGGTGAACGAATGCTCCATTTTTCAGAGACTCTGGGAGCTTCGGTTACAGCAGCCAGTTTTATGAGTTTTATTCTGTATCTCAAGGAGCATTATGCATCATGGCAAGAAAAGATACAGGAGTATGAAGAGCAGGAGGTTAAAACATGGAATGAAGTTATAGAATTGGCAAAAAAGAAAAGAGAGATTAGGGAGGACATTGATAATGGTCAAATTATTACGGTATTTCGGACTCTTTATTTAGGACTGTCCTACAAAGGAGCTCTAGTTGACCGCCTCTCTATTGAAGAGTTACAGAGGTTATGGGAATTTATCTACCAAGAGTATAAATTATAAAAACATTGAGCGATGGAAAAGAAGGTGTACATTAATCGGATTGCTTCTTATTTACCCAATAAGCCAATATCCAACGATGAAATGGAAGATTATATAGGGATGATTGGGGGAAAACCCTCAAGAGTTCGCTCTATTGTACTAAGACAGAATGGAATTAAAACTCGGTATTATGGCTTGGATAAGGAGCATAAGATAACTCACTCCAATGCACAGCTTGCAAAAGAAGCTGTGGTGGATTTATTTGCAGATAGAGTTGTACCAACCGATGTTACCCTTTTAGCCTGTGGTACGAGTACTCCCGATCAACTTCTGCCCTCCCATGCCTCTATGGTGCATGGAGAGCTAGGAAACTTCCCGATGGAGATATTTTCCTCAGCAGGTGTATGTCTCACTTCCCTACAAGCACTGAAGATTTGTTACAGTAATATTCTTGCAGGATTGCATCAAAAGGCTGTATGCGTTGCTTCGGAATTAACCTCACCGGCATTGGTTGCAAAATTCTATGACCCCGAATATGAAGCAACACATGCGAATCCGGATAAAGACCCCTATATGGCTTTTGAAAAGGATTTTATGAGGTTTATGTTGTCTGATGGTGCCGGGGCTGTATTAGTAGAAGATACTCCTAAAGGAGACCCCTCTCTCGAAATCGAATGGATTGAGATGACCTCATACGCTAATGAACTACCAACGTGTATGTTCATGGCTTCGGAATTACAATCCGATGGACGTTTGAAGAGTTGGAAAGAATATACTCCCGAGGAAATTAAAGAGCGTGGAGTTCTTGTGGGTAAACAAGATATTCGCCAGTTGAAAGTTCACATTATCAAGTATTGGGTAGATCACATAGAGACAGTACTTGCTATGCACAATATAAAGCCAGAAGAGATAGACTATGTAATACCTCATGTCTCTTCAATGTTCTTTTATGAGAAACTTAATGATGAACTTTCCAATCGAGGAATTGCTCTAACGAAAGAAAAGTGGTTTACAAACCTAACTTCAGTTGGAAATATAGGTTCAGCAGCTATCTATGTGGCATTAGACGAATTAATCAAAACAAAAGAAATAAATCGAGGAGAAAAAATACTTCTCCTTGTTCCAGAGAGTGGCAGATTCTCATATGGATCTGCATTATTGAAATATATTGGTATCAATGTGTAACATCTACAGAGCTCGTAGGTAGAGGATAGTACACCTCGAAAAAGTGAGACGTGTCTCACCTAATTGCAAAAGTTCTTGTTAGCTCGTACATCTAACATTTGCTATCGCAACATAGCTCCCTACTATGGTACTAAAAAGGGATCTGACCAAACAGAGTACAAAGGTACAAATAGCTCCTGAGTATGAACGGAGTGTAACTAACAAAAGTATTTTTTAGTATGAAAACTCTATCTGAAAGACTACAATTTCGAAGTGTTGAAGTCGAGGAAGTTTCAGTGGAAGCCATCAAGGCTGGTAGATCGACTGCTATTGATATTAGCAAATCCGAAGATACGTATGATGGTGGCACATTGAATGAAGTCGTTGTAACACCAGATAGGACTAGAGGTCACGGATTGATTTAAGAGAATCTTATTTGATATTCTTCGTGATAACTCTACGTTCTGAGTGAACTTATTTGAATTTTGAGGGCAGGGCTTGCCCTGCCCTCTCTTAATCCTTCTTTTCCACAATTATGTTTTTAAATAGATTGGTATTGATTATAGCATTACTATTATCTATAACAGATATGTGTTTTGCTCAGAATAATGATATAGAAGGCTTGGTTTTAGATCATTCTGGAAGTCCTATCTCAGGTGTTGATGTAAGTATATATAATTGTACTGATACACTTCAGAGACTTAAAACGGTCGTGACTAGTAGATCTGGGCGTTTTGTTATCGAATCAACTAAAGAATTCAGTGATTGTTTAAGTGCTTCTCTGAGCCACTTAGGATATAAATCTGTAGTTTTACAAAAAATTAAACGAGGGCAGATAAATTACTTTATTCTAGAGGATAAAGTTAAAGTATTAGATGAGTTGGTCATTGTATCCGAGCGACCAATGGTAAAGATTGAAGAAGGGGCATTAGTCTATTCTAATCATTCTTTGGGAAAGATTGCCAAGAGTGTTACGAGTGCATATGACATGCTGAGCAAACTTCCTGGAGTAAGCATAGAAAAAGGGATGCTCTCTCTGATTGGTATGCCCTCTACAACACTTGTAATCAATGGTAGAAAGACACTTATGCCATATGATCAAATCGTTACTAAACTAAAGGCTATTTCTCCAGAGATGGTAGAGCAAATTGACATTAGGTATGATGCCGCCCCAGAATTGGGAAGTACACATTCTTCTATCAATGTCGTCCTAAAAAAAACACCTCGTGGCAAATATTTTCAGACAGATTTTAATGTAGGAGGTGCCGTTTCAAGGCGAACTACTACATATGGAAATTTTACAATCAATGCGAATATAAAGTCCCTTTCCGTACAAGCTCATTACTCTTATACCAATGAGAATTATCTTACCAACCAGTCTATATGGGGAAAGTCAGAGAAGGTCGCAGATTTTTCTGAGTTATCAGAAAATAACACGCAAGGGAATTTTCATAGGGCTTACCTTAGTTTTGTCTATCCTATTTCCTCTGATAGCAAGCAACAACTAGGATTTGTTTACAATGTCAACCATTCATCTTCTGATGGCAATATTTCGGGAAATACGAATTTAGGAGATGGCAAAAAAAATGTTAAATCTAAGATTGAGAACAATACAAACGCATCTAATCACATAATAGATCTTTCGTATACCTCCCCAAGGTTAACAATGTCACTTCAAGGGATGAGTTTCCACACAGAGAAAATAAGTCTCCCAAGTCTTACCGAACATCTTGTTCCTCAATTCCTCAATCAACAAGTCTACCGAGGAGGACTTACAATTGATTACAATCAACCTATCAAAAATATAAGGGGTTTAAGAATCATAGCAGGAGAGTATCTGAGAACAAGTACAGTAAACAATGAGATACAGCAAAAGGCTACATCCTCGCACGGAGTGAAATCTAGAGACATAGAGTTTTATAATAAAACTTATTTTGGAGCTGATTATACTATAACTAAATGGCTAGTAGTAAAGGGTAATCTTATTTACGATCTGCATATAGACCGTTGGATTCATGACGAAGAAGAAAATCGGAAAGTTTCAAGACTATATCCAACGGCAAGTCTTACATTGCGTTTACCTAAACGAAATACGCTGATGCTCTCATACTCGTCAGAGTTGAGAGACCCTGCTTATTGGCAGTTGACTCCAGGTCTTTCGTATATATCAGAGCTAACTAGAGTACAGGGAAATCCTTCGCTGGTTCCCAGCCAAATGAATTCTTTGCGACTAACATGGATAAATAAAGGAAAATATATCACACAATTTTTTCTTCAAAATACTAAAAATCATATTACCCAACAACTTTATATAGATCCCCAAAAACATACTGCTACATATCATTCTATAAATATGGAAATGAACAGACAGTGGGGACTGATGACCATAATACCTCTAAATCTTTCCAATAATTTTGATTTGAGATTAACGGGCACTCTCTTCTATCTTATGGACAGAGGACAGCTACAAAATATTGTATTTGATCGTACTAAACTTACTGGTAGAGTTGCTGTTAATATGAATTATTCACCAATAAAAAATATTTCGTGCTATTTAGATGGATATTATGTGACACCTATGATACAAGGCATTTATGATGTTTCTTCTCTCCATAATTTGGATCTTGGAGTGCGTTGGTTCATACGAAAAAATTTGTCTTTGTCATTAGATGTGCAGGATTTACTACGAGGAAGGATTCCTACAACGAGGGCAAACTTAGGAAATCAGAATTACAAATTCACACTGGACAATGACACTCGCGTTTTAAAGTTAGCCTTGCAATGGACATTGGGAGAGATGTTCAAGAAAAGTAAGGTCGATATTAAAAAGGATAGGATTGGTATATGAAGAAGGCTTTAACAATCATAATTACTTTTAGCAATGAGGCGGATTTGCTCAGGATGACAGTTGAGAATATCTTTTCTACGATGGATTCACATCTCACAGAGATTCTTTTAATTGACGATGCATCAACCGATAATTATGACTATCAGAGTCTCGCAGTAGAGTTCGGTGCCAAATATTATCGGAATCGCACCAAGAAGGGCATTGCACGCAGTAGGGAAATAGGAATAGCACTCTGCAAATCAGAGTTTTTCTTGCTGTTGGATGGGCATATGAAAGCATTATCGGAGTATTGGGATAGGAAACTGTTAGATTATGGAATGAGCGTAGAGAATCAACTTTATTGCTGTCAAACGGCATCTATAGATAAACATGGTCGTTTAATAAAAGAAAGGCAGCAATCTTTTGGAGCTTATATAGATCCTTCTGATTTGCTTGTTAATTGGAATTATAAAGAGTACATTCCCACTAGTTCTGTAGAACTAGTTCCATGTGTGTTGGGTGGTGCTTATTTTTGCTCTTGTACTTTTTGGCAAAACTTTGGGGGGCTATCTGGGCTTGACGGATACGGATTTGATGAGCAAGTTATGAGCATGAGAGTTTGGAAAAATGGAGGTAAGTGTGCCTTAATAAAAGACATCTGTTTTGGGCATTATTATCGTAATATATCCGACACTCCGTATGAAATTGATAGAACCAATTATACTAAAAATAAAGTTTTTGCTAGCCGGATTTTTGATAATATTCTAGACCTTTATGAGTTGATGGAGATAAATAATTCGAGAGATTATCTTCTCTCTATAAAAGAGTTTTATTCTCTCAATCGATCTTTCATGAATGACAATGTTTAATTATTTAATATATGAGTGGATATGAAAAAGAAATATAAAGCTACGACTCCTGTAAGTACAATAACTCGTATCAAGGCAATTCTAGGAAGATTGGGACTCCTCACAAGTGAGAGTTATGTAGAGTCTTCTAAGTTTTATTCATGTCGTATCACGATTGGGAATGATAAGATTAGAGACCTTAATATTGGCACAAATGGGAAAGGTTCCTCATTTGAGTATTCTTTGGCCAGTGGGTATGCGGAATTTATGGAACGTCTACAAAATAATATGCTTCTTTTTGCGAGAAGATTTGCTACAGAGGAGTTCCTGAACTCTGGAAAAGCTGATCAATCCTATAAACAATATTTGCAACAAAAGGATTTGGTGTTTGATTTCTACTATGATCCACGAGAGAAATACTTATCAGGAGAAGAAGTCTTAGCAAGATTTGGGAAGGAGCTATGTGCATTATTCAATTATGACAATATAGAAGAATTTTCACATGATTTGGTTGAGAAATATGGAGATGAATGCTTCCTGTGTGTCCCATTTTACGATTGTCAAAATCAAAAAGAACTTTTAGTTCCAATTGAGTTATGTTTATCGGCAACAGGTTCCAATGGGATGGCTTCAGGTAATATTCCATCAGAGTCTCTTTTACAAGGATTGTGCGAAATATTCGAACGATATGCCATTACGCAGATATACACATATGGTATTGTTCCTCCAACAATTCCTCATAGTTACTTCACCAATTCAACAGTAAAGAATAAACTTGATTACTTGAATTCGATTAAGGGTTATGAATTAATAATAAAAGACTGTTCTCTTGGCAAGGGACTTCCTGTGATTGGTTTGATAATTATTGATAAGAAAAATAAGAGATATAACTTTAAACTCGCTTCAGACTTCATAGAAGATATAGCTCTTGATCGTTGCTTGAATGAATTATACCAAGGTCTCAAATCTTTCAAAAGTATTTCATTCGACTTTTATAATGAGGATGACTTGAATAAGCTTCGTGGTAAGGATTCTTCCCATGTTAATTTAGAGAGAATATTCGTTAACGGAAGCGGTCACTGGCCCTTAACTATTTTCTCTAATTCTTTTTCATATAATCACACTCCATTTCCAAATGCCTATGGGTTATCTAATGACTCAGATTTAAAAATAGCACTTAATATTATCAATAATTTGGGTTTTAATCTTTTTGTTAGAAATAATTCATATTTGGGATTTCCTGCATTCTATATTCTTATTCCAGGCATGAGTCAAATTGTTGCGGATAGAAAAAGTCTTATTCCAACATACACAAATCCAGACTTGAGCGATCTTGTCAATCTTGGTAACCGTGACAAAGAGACTATCAAAAATATAATTGATCAATTGGAAAAAGGGGAAGATCTTATAAAACAAAGAGAAAGATCATATGCTAAAAATTATCCGTACTGGATAGATAAAGATATAACTGATATAGAAATAAGTCATTTACTTGCTATGCTACACTATTATATCGGAAATTATGATAAAGCATACGAGAATATGTGTCGATTTCTAGAAAACAAGAATCCTATAGTTTATGAATACTTTTTCGGTGTAAAAGACTTCATGTATCTCTACAGGATCAAATCATTGCAGTCCGATGATGTTATAAATTTGTTGGGGTTAAAATACACTCCAGAGATCGCTCATGAAATTTATCAAGATATGAGTGATAATTTAAAAGTGCTAGATTATCATAGTTTTCCTGCAGGGTTTAGTCTTCTTAAGTCTGATTTTCAGAACAATTCTGCCTTGTTTGAAATTCTTAGCATCGAAAAGAAAATGCATGATGAGAATTTACAGCATCCGATTAAACAGGATGAGATGAAACATTTATTTGTGTAGTCTGACAAGCTTTCTTTTTTCGGACAAAAGCGGAAAATGTAAGCCTGCTTTATGAGCAGTTGGATCAAATGGACTGTGGCGTGCCTGTTTGGCTATGATCGTTGGACACTATGAGGAACAAATCTATCGAGATTGGCTGAAACAGTGGAGTGCTTCAAAAGCTCTCAAAAGATTTGCTCTGTATACTCTGCAATACGCTGACTAAACTCTTTGGCTGATGCTGAACCTGCTTCGATCGTAGAAAGAACAACTTCCCATGTTCCTGTTATTTCAGCGTTTGAGATATGCTGCTCTTTGACAATAGTATAGACCGAAGGGTTTCAATCGAACGATAATATTCTGAGATATTATTGTAATTCATTTTTTTGAAAATGAAAAGAGTAGAAGTTGAGAAATATTTCCTAATTTGTAGAGGAAATTGCGTCCAAAAATGTATTGAATGTAGTAGGTTAAATTGCCAAAAAGAAGATTTGATACGAGGTATTGACTCGATAATTTTAGGCAAAATCAAGAGAACTATTGCAAAACAATAACGCATATGAAAACAAAACTTCTTTTTACCTTATTGACTAGCATAATACCTTTTTCGATGCTGGCTCAAGAAACTGATTCGCTAAAAACAAAGCAGTTGGAAGAGGTCATAGTTAAGGCTAAATTACAGAGAACTTCACCTCAGTCATCAGTCGTTATACCGACTGTGAGACAAAAAAACTCTGCACAAAATGCCGTAGATCTTCTGCGGAAGATTGCAATGCCACAGATAAGCATTAATCTGATGAATAATGCAATCACGACTCAAACAGGCGATGGTGTAGTCCTATTTATCAATTTTATTCCGGTCTCAAAGGAGGATGTTGAAGGTTTGTTAACTACAGATGTCAGGAGGGTAGAATATTTCGATTTCCCCTCCGATCCTCGATTTCAAGGTCATGAACATGTGGTTAATTTCATCGTTCATAGGTATGAATATGGAGGTTATACAAAACTAAGTATCAAAGAAGATTTCCTCACTGGACTTTCCAGTAATATTTCATTCTATTCCAAATTTGCTTACAGAAAGATGATTTACGACCTCTATGTCGGTGCATCAAATCATAATCTTCACAATATTGGGGCTTCTACAATAGGTAGGTATTCTCTTCTTGACAGTAATGGAGACAGAGTATCCATTACAAGAAAAGAACTATTTGACAAAGGACATTATAAACAAAATACGTATCCGATTACGCTTAGGGCGATATATGGCTCCAACAATATTCAATTAGCCAATACAGTAGGTTTTTCTTATGGAGAAAGCCAGTGGCAAAGACTTCTGGCACCCTTTCTTACGAACCCGATAAAATAGACTCCTATTCATTTGCAAAAGACAATCCCACAAATCAACGATTTATCACATGGAAAGGTTATTACTTTTTTGCTTTGGCGAATGCTCTACAACTGAGCGTAAGTCCCTATGCAAGTTATAGCCGCATTAATGATAATATTCTGTACTCTAGTACGAATCCTAACACAACTCCTATTGAAAATAATGCAGAAGAAAATCAGTACAGATATGGTATAAATACAACTGTCTCTAAAAACATAGCACAGCGACAAAGATTCTTTTTGCGTGGCTATTATGGAGAAAGTCAAAATGATGTGAAATACACAGGTTCCTCTCCTTATGACAATAAGTTTATATCTCGTTTTGCTGGCAGCACTATAGGATATAATTTTTCCAATGATAGGTGGAATCTAAGTACAGATATCTCCCTACAGTGGGAGGAGAATAAGATTAACGCCAAATCAATTAAAAAGTTCTACCCTCTTTTTAATTTTTCTGCAGGGTTTTCACCATCTTCTATGCACTCTTTCAGGACTTACTTCCACTATGGATCTAATTATCCAGGAGCTAGTATAAAAAGCCCAAATGTTCTAAAGGACAACGAGTTAATGTATGTTACAGGAAATCCCAACATAGGTTTATCACGCCAATTCTCCTATAATCTCTCATACAATTGGATACCAAGCAATAAGTTCTCTACATCCCTCTATTGTCAGTATTATGGGGAGCTAGATTTATATGTACCTGTCTTTGAACATTACAATAATGGTCAAGCTTTGTTGAGACGCTATGATACGGATGCACAGTATCATCGCACACAGATAGGAGCTTCATTTAATTACAAATTACTTGATGGGAAGTTACAACTTGCAGCTTCCCCTTCGGTAACATTTTTCAGAGTTCTGGGTTGTTATGATATGACTAAGACACCATTCTATTTCAATGCATCTGCTATATACCATCTCAATGATTTTTATTTCCAGACTGCATATCAAACTAGATTTCGCACGATACAAGGGAATAGGGCAGTCTATTATGAAGACAGAGACTTTTGGCAACTGCAAGTTGGATGGAGTAAGAATAACTTTAATATTCGTTTGAGCGCTAATAATCTATTCCGAAGTGACTGGTTGACTTCCACAGAAACACTCAATAGTTCTCTATACTCAGAGACGAGACATTTAGAGGGAAATAATTTTCACCGTCGTCTCAATCTGTCTTTTACTTATACCTTTGGGTATGGAAAAAAAATACGACAAAATAATGAGATTGGACAGCAGTATGGAGCTCCATCCGCAATCTTGAAGTAAAGAATGAAACTTAAATTTGTAAAGCAAAAAGATGCTATGGATTGTGGACCGGCGTGCTTGGCTATGATAGTCAAGTACTATGGTCGCAATCCAGACCATGAGAAAATCCGTGAGTATTGTGCTCTAGGCAAAGAGGGTGTTTCTCTATTAGGCATCAGCAAGGCTGCTGAGAGGCAGGGACTACATTCGTTAGGGGGGCGAATAACTTTTGAGACACTTACTAATCAAGCGCCTCTTCCTTGTATTACTCACTGGAATCAGAACCATTTTGTTGTTGTTTATGAAATTAAGAAAAAAAGAAAAGGAAGGTATGCTATCCATGTTGCAGATCCAGCGAAAGGCCTTGTAATTTACTCTAAAGAAGAATTTTGTGGACATTGGGCTAGTACAAAGGTCAATAATGAAGAAAAAGGTATAGCCCTTCTTCTTGAGCCCACAGAATCTTTTTACTCTCAAAAATATACAGATACAGTACCAACCCCAAATAGATTAAAATTTCTCTGGAGTTACCTCAAAAAACACAAGCGATTCTTTACACAATTAGTTCTTGGACTACTACTTGGTTCGCTCTTACAGCTCATTTTCCCCTTCCTCACCCAAGCTATTGTAGATACAGGTATCGGAGGAAAAGATATAGGCTTCGTGTGGCTCGTCCTTTTCGCGGAGATGATGCTTCTTTTCAGTCGCACTATGATTGACTTTATACGCTCCAAGATACTTCTGCACATTTCTACACGCATCAATATCTCGCTTATATCGGATTTCTTCATCAAGCTGATGAAGCTACCGATGAAGTTCTTTGATACTAAACTGATGGGCGACCTCCTGCAGCGCATTGAAGACCATCGTCGTGTGGAGCAATTCCTCACATCAAGTAGTCTAAGTCTGCTATTCTCCTTCTTCACATTCCTCGTGTTCGGCATCGTCCTTGCAGTTTATAATCTTGGCATCTTCCTAGTCTTTCTTCTGGGGACATTGCTTTATGCTGGATGGATTATCCTCTTCCTCAAAAAGCGCAAACAGTTGGACTATAAATACTTCGAGCAGGCTGGGCGCAATCGTAATGTCACCTACCAGCTCATTGGGGGTATGCAGGAAATCAAGTTACAAGGCTGCGAACAGCGCAAACGTTGGGAATGGGAAGATGTGCAAGCTGATCTTTTCAAGGTCAATTTGCAATCCCTAAATCTGCAACAGGTACAGCAGGTAGGAAGTATTACCATCAACGAAGTAAAGAATATCCTCATTACCGTTCTCGCCGCCACAGCTGTGATACATGGCAATATGACCCTCGGTATGATGTTGGCGGTGCAATACATCATAGGACAACTTAATAGTCCTGTAGAGCAACTTATTCAATTCATCTATTCTTGGCAGGACGTGAGTATCAGCCTTGACCGTATGAATGAAATACATACCGAAACCAACGAGGAAAACACGGAACGGACAAAAAACAACTATACTGAAGAGGCTGTAGATGGGCGTTCGCTTGCCATAAAAGCCCTTTCTTTCAAATATGACATACACAGTTCTCGAAACATTCTTTCTGACATAAACCTCCTGCTCCCTAATGGTAAGGTTACTGCTATTGTTGGTGCCAGTGGAAGTGGAAAAACCACTCTCATAAAACTCCTATTAGGGTTTTATGAACCATTAAACGGAAGCATTTGGGTAGGCAATGCTAATCTGAACGAATACAATCTCGGGTGGTGGAGAAGTCAATGTGGAGCCGTGATGCAGGAGGGCTATCTCTTTTCCGATACCATTGCAAGGAACATAGCCATATCGGACGACGAGCCCGACATCGAACGTATCCGCTATGCAGCTCGTGTAGCAAATATTGCAGACTACATTGAAGCTCTTCCTTTAGCCTATAATACCATGATAGGACAGGATGGACAAGGCATCAGTCAAGGGCAACGGCAACGTATCTTGATTGCAAGAGTTGTCTATAAGAACCCGATGTTTGTATTCTTGGACGAAGCTACCAATGCCCTTGATGCGAACAACGAGCGCGCCATTACAGAACACCTTTCAGATTTCTATAAAGGGAAAACCGTAGTCGTGGTGGCACACCGCCTTTCCACTGTCCGTAATGCCGACCAAATTGTAGTTTTGGATGAAGGTAAAATAGTAGAGGTAGGTACACACGAGGAACTGACCACCAAACGTGGCAAATACTTTGCCTTAGTAAAGAATCAATTAGAACTTGGCAACTGATATGGAAGAGAAAAAGAAACAAGAGCGAAGTTTTGAACTTCGTAGCGAGAAAGTTCGCAGTATCATAGGACAGATTCCTTCCTCTCTTTTGCGCTATGGTATTACGACCATTGGAGTAGTGTTGCTTTGCCTTTTTGTTATAGCTTATTCATTGCCTTACAAACAAGTTTATTCTGGAACAGCGACCATCCACAAGATTCCCTTATCATCAGGTGATAGTACAGAGATAAGTATTTTGCTCAAATTCGAAAATAAAAGACCAAACGACATAAACGGGCAAGCTTTATTTCTTCAAACAGCTCAAAAGACAATACAGGGAGAAATACTTGAGTTTTCTCCCGTACGGGATACTTTGGAACGACAGAAGACCATATGTCGTTTTCGTATCGCAGCGATAAAACCACTGGAAAATCAGACTGTGGATTTTCGAGTAGTCAAATCGTCAGGGAATCTATTTCAAAAATTACTCTGGGATGTCAGTATGTAGTTACGTCTATTATTTGATTAGATGTACAAGTGTAGGATCTGCTTTGATTCGTTCAAATTCACCATTCACAAGGGTTAGGACCTCTTGTTTGACTCGCTTATAGTTGGTTTCGATAGTCTCGCTGAGATTATCGGAGCCATCTTTGTTTGTGAACTCAGCAATGACGGGGATAGGCTCGTAGGCTTTGGTTTCGGCAGATACCTTGGCGACATCAACGACAATCTCAGCATGAAAGATTTTCTGCTCGATGCGTTCATCGAAGTTATCGGAGACCGCTCCGACAAACATACCCTGCGTGAGGTTAGAAATCTTGCTGGCAGGGATTAGGCTATCCATCTGTGTGGAGATAGAGGTGGACTTGTCATTGCGGTTGATGGTCATCGACTGGCGTTGCTGAAGCACCTTGCCGAAGCGTTCGCTGAGGGTCTTCGCCGTTTCGCCTACTACTTGACCGCTGAACACATTGCCCACAGTGTTCTGTATTACCTTGCTCTCCTTGTCGCCATAGTCACGAGTGAGCTGTGAGAAGTCTTGAAAACCGAGACATACCGCGACCTTGTTGCTTCGAGCCGTGGCAATGAGGTTGTCCAGCCCACGAAAGTAGATGGTGGGTAGCTCGTCAATAATGACGGAGGACTTGAGCTGCTTCTTCTTATTGATGAGTTTGACGATACGGCTGTTGTACAGACCGAGAGCAGCTGAGTAAATGTTTTGGCGGTCGGGGTTGTTACCTACGACTAAGACTTTCGGCTCTTTGGGGTTGTTGATGTCGAGCGAGAAGTCATCTCCTGTCATGACCCAGTAGAGTGCCGGCGAAATCATGCGAGAGAGCGGTATCTTAGCTGAAGCAATCTGTCCCTGTAACTGATCTTGAGCACCGCCTTCCCATGCGTCCATAAAGGGAGAAAGATAGTTGGCCAGTTCATCATAGGAGGTCAGGATGGGAAATATTTGAGCATAAGGGCGATTCAGGAACTCAATAGCGTGCGGGAAGGTGCAGTACTTGCCTCCGTCATAAATCTTGAGATACCAGATGATGGCCGCCAAGAGTATGATGGGCGACTCCACGAAGAAATCTCCTTGCTTCTGTATCCACGTGCGGTTAAGGTTCAGCATAATGGTGTAGGCTGACTCATAGGCGTCTGAGATGTCGGTCATAAATGCCGGGTTGATGGGATTACAGCGATGGCTCTTGCGTGGGTCATCAAAGTTGATGACATAGAACTGTGGCTTCACCTCGTAGGCATCGAGATGATGACGGAGATGGTTGTAGGCTATCTCCGAGAGGTCTGGAAACTTATAGTCGTAGATGTACATGGCAAAGCCCTTTTCAATCTGCTGCTTGATATAGTTGTTCACAATGGCGAAGGACTTACCCGAGCCAGGCGTGCCGAGCACCATTGAGGCACGAAAGGGATTGACGATGTTAATCCAGCCCTTGTTCCATCGCTTTTTGTAGTAAAAGCGTGTCGGCAGATTGACCGAGTATTCGTTGGTCATTAGCCGTGTCTCCTGCATAAAGCTCTCGTTCTCGACATTGAAAACATCGTCCATCAAGTTGTTCTTGAGTAGGCGACTCATCCACACACCACCCATCAGGAGGCAGATGTAGCCGACTGAAAGTGTAAAAACGTAGAGTGAGGCTGCTCCCACTTTACCAATCGGTAGAGCAAGTAACCACCAGTTGAGAAAGAAAAGGACAAAACCAAAAGAGAGTACAGCCCAAATCTTTGACCAAGTGATTTTCTCCTCCTTGACGCCCTTGGTGCCGAGACAAGAGAGGGCGAGGAAAACTACACAGAAGAGTTTCGTCCAAAGGATGGAGGAGAACAGTCCTGTCGTTCGCTGAAAGTTCATCAGGATTTTGTCTACAATACCCAGCGTAAAGCCCCACGCATGAAAGGCTTCATAGCAGAACCAATAACAATTGATAAGGAAGAATATCACGGATAGTCCTCGCATAAAGTCCATAATCTTGCCGAGTGCTCTCAAATCATCTTCTTGTGCCATAGTTGTAATATCATTTGAATGGTGTTAGAATCATGTTATAATGCTGTTCGTTTACCGCTTTCTTCGCTTTAGTCTGATCTTGTTTTGTCTGCGAAGTTTGCGTTGCCAAGCCGCCTCTTTCCAATCGTCGTTGCCAATTGGTAGAGATGTGTCGCCTACCAACTCTTCAAGAACCTCATCAATGAGATTATCGCCCGCTTTTTCTTGTATTAGCAGGTTCTGTGTAAGTTGCTTGTTGACTTGTTCTGAGGGAGCTGTTTGGGCATAAAGCTCTTCGTTTAAGAAGTGGTTATGCGTCAAGTCAGAGAAATAGGCCTCAAATTGATTGGCTCCATAGCCCTTTCCTAATCGAGAGCCATTGAGAGCCGCACCTGACTTATCGTCAATGAAAGTGATACCGTAGATACGACCATTATTGTTCTTCCTGATAACTGCTCGTAGCCCTTCATCCTCCAGTCTACGATGTAGCTCCTCCTCTGTTCGGGGAGAAGTTCTCATCACCTGTAAGACCCTTTGTCGTATGTTCGCCATAAGCGGTTTAATGTTCTGTTTGGATTGCTGTATCTTGTGTTGAACAGCAGAATAGCCTACCCCTCGTCCAATTTCTGAGGCATGGATAGGTGTACCGATCTTATTCCCCTTACCATCTGTCGGGACATAGACCAGTCCGTTGTATCTCTTTCCTCTATACTCCGTTTTCACCTCCTCTACGGCAAGCTTATACTTGGTAAGAATTGCATTGAATTCTCCCAAAGAGCAGAAATGGTAGTGAGAAATGACGGAGCGGGCAACAGAGGCGATCTGTTCCCTTATATTTCCTTTCCCCTGTTTCACACCTTGAATCGTTGCTATCTGGTCTTTTCTTTGAGTTGTACTCGGAATCAAGCCATACTTGTGCTCCAAAGCATCGGTTATCTTCTTACTTCGTCTCTTCTCAAATTGGTCATTCAGTTTGCGCCCCTTTCCATCTATGCGTAGTGATACGATATGAATATGTTCGCGTGCAATGTCGTTATGCTTAAAGATGATATAGGGCTGCTTGCCATAGCCGAGTGCCTGCATGTACTCTTGGGCTATCCGAGCAAGAATATCATCCGATAGTTTCTCATCGGGATGTGGATTGAGAGAGCAGTGAAAGACCACATTCTTCGTCCTGCATTTTTTGGGGATAAGTGCTTGCATATCGGCAAGAACTTCACTCATTGTGTACTTATCGTTGGTGTTCTGATACAACCCCTGAGCCAAGAGTATTGTCGCCTCCTTAGCCTCCACTTTTTTGAAGTTGTAGCCGAGTGCTCCTCCGAGGTTTGCTGTGCCGGAAATCTTCGCAATCATCGCTTGCGGTAGTCTATAGTAAGGGCTATTGCCTGCTCTTGTAGGGCAATAATCTGTGAAGCATATTGCTCTAACTTTTGTAGCAAAAGTTGAGCTGTTTTCACCGAGTGGTAGCTGTTGATTGCCTTCACAACTTGATTGTAGAGGATGCCGATTTTATGAACTTGTGCCGTGAGTTCGGAGAGTTTACGATAGTATTCCACGGCTGATTTGTCTACGGTAATGACCTTAAAACTCTCTCCCAAAAGACGGGCACGCACGAAGTCTGACTTTGTTTCTGCTCCCGATTTGAGGAAGAGGGCAATGACCTTTTGTTGGTCTTTGGGATTGGGTAGGCGAGTATCCCACCTATCCCAACGTTCTATCTTTTCATTCATGGCTGTATTGTTGGTTAATGACGACTTTGGAGTCATTTTCTCCTCGCACCGAGGCAAGGGAGCTTTGTCGGCAGAAACGGAGTTTGTCGGACAAAGACACACCTTGCCGGTATCAAGAGATGATGCTGATGAAGCATCCACCCTCTTCGGGGGCTACTTCGATGGAGATAGTTCTCCATTTTCTATTCCTCTGCAAAGTTAGAGGCTTGTTGTAACAGTTTCATCATAAGGGATATTCCGAGAATATCCTGCTATTTCCCGATGCTTCCCGAGGGGTTGAAAGCGACTGATTTACCAACTTATTTTGCAGTGGATTTAGGTCAGAACCGACTGACCGACCTAACTCAGAATAGACCAACCGACCTCCGTTTGTAAGTCGGTTCAAAAGTAGGAAAGTCACGATGTAGAGCAGTTATTGAATCCGTCAGTTAATCAAGATTTCAGTCGCTTAGTTTAGACTGAGTTATCTATTCACTAACGAATCAACCTCAGAGCATCGGTCGGTCACTAAATCCAAGAATCAGTCATTTCCGTAAACAGTTATCTGACATGAAAACACTCCCTATGCAAGCTCCCATTTATTTGGGCTTCGCCTCACAAAAAGGCGGTGTCGGCAAGAGCTCTCTTGCCGAAATCCTTGCCTCCATACTTTACTATGAGAAGCATCTCCCTCTCGTAGTGGTCGATTGTGACGGTACGCAGGAATCGTTCTATAAACTTCGAGAGCGAGAACGCAATCTCATTCAAGCTTCCAAGGAGCTGAGCGAACAGCTCAAAGTCCATTTTACCAAGTTTGGGCATCCGGCTTATCCCATTTTACGTTCCACCCCTGATGCGGCATTGAAAGATATCCAAAAGTATCTGGAAAGCTCGGAACGAAAGGAACGGTTGGTCATCTTTGACTTTCCGGGGCATGCCGGTACAGAAGCCCTTTTACAGCTCTCCATAGAGATGGATTATATTATCTCCCCCATAGAAGCCGATCCTCAGTCCCTGGTATCCGGTTTTGCCTATGCTCAAACCGTTCGGGACTTGGGTCTCAGTTTTGAAGACGCACGCATTCGAGACCTCCTGCTTCTTTGGAATAAAATCAATCGCAGTGCCAGTCCTGTGGTTGTCGACCACTATACGAAATATGCCCAAGAGGAGGAGATCAACCTCTTTGATACCCGTATCTACCATTCGGTGAAGTTTTCTCGAGAATTAGGTCAGGGAGGCGTCAAAGGCGTTTTTCGCAGTTCTTATTTACCACCCGTACCTGCACTTCGTCCATCCACGGGGGTAGATGAATGGGTAGAGGAGGTTCTCCAACGTTTTCACCTTATCCGTGAATAAATCATGCCTTCCATCCAAGAAAAACGACAAAAGATATTGAGTGCCAAACTCCAAGAGATGGGCGATATCGGGGTTACGAAGCGTAGTGCAGAGGAGTCTCCCTTTTTTGACCAACCTGTGGAGTTAGAGTCACAAGGAGCTCCGATACCGACAGAGGAAACATCGGAGGATGCTATACCTACGATGACAAGATCTAAGGGCAACAAGGAGAGCGGATGCTCTTTTCAAGAATACCAAAAACGCTTCTTTGCCCCCTCTCGTGATGGTATAGGGAAATCTGGTTTCACCATCCATGGGGAGATTCTTCAGACTCTCCGAGATATTCTTCGTGATGTCCGCTCCAAAGCGACACTTACAGCTTATATAGAGAACATCCTCTTGGAGCATCTCAAAGAACATCAGGCGATGCTTAATAAAACAGCGGCACAGTACAAACGCAATCCAACCATCAATTTAGACTTGTAATGATGCAAACGATACTATTGAATGTCCTGCTTCTCTTGGTTATCATTTGGGTGCTACTCCTCATTCTCTATACTTACTGCTCCAAATTCTCTCGAATGGGTAAGCAGGAGCAAGAGCAAGCAGCTCCTAAGCAGGAGCAGAACAGGGAGGAGAAACTTCACGTTCTGGTGGGGAAAAGCAAGGGGCTTAGTCCCTCGGATTTCCCTAAAGTTCCCAAAACTTCCTCCTCCGAAAAAGCACTTGAAAATGCCAATAACTTTGCGGAGTCCGAGGTGTCGGAGCAGCAAGAGAAAACTGAAGAAGTGCCCACGATTAGTGAGGCAGAGAACGAACTCCATGTCGCTTATACCATGGAAACCGTCGATGAGGATGAGGTCTTGAGAGAGGAACTGCTACTCACTCCCGATCCGACTCCGGATGTCTCTCCATCGGCAATTCTTGCCCGTGACCTTGTACGCATGGGACGCTGGAGCAAACATGACGACACCCTTGATGAAGAGGATGAAGCAGAAGTTCAGGCAACCCTCAGTAAAGTGCAAGGCACTGACTTGATTGAGAAGTACAAAGAAAACCTCAAGGCACAAGAATCAAAGCATACCAAGTTCTTGGAAGCCATGCATCGTGCAGAGGAAGCTCAAATACAAAGTGATGTAGTAAAAACTGAACACCTCCCAAGACAAGAGCCTCAAGGAGACAACGAAAGAACCTTAGACTATTACCTCTAAAACACAAGCGGAGTAATGGATGGGGTAGCACATGAAGGCTACACGCAAGTAGTACCATGAAAACGAACTACAGAGGTGCTCCCCATCCTGACCTCCCCACACAACAGAGAATAACCTATTCATAATCAATAACAATAAATCCAATAACATGAACAGAAAGAAAATCGCATTGATGTTGCTCCTCATCGCCACAGCAACTGCAGGAGCTTATGCACAGGGGAACGGTATGGCCGGTATCAACGAAGCCACTAAAATGGTGACAAGCTATTTCGATCCTGGTACCAAATTGATTTATGCCGTTGGAGCCGTGGTCGGCTTGATTGGGGGAATCAAAGTATACAATAAGTTCAGCTCGGGAGACCCTGATACAAGCAAGACAGCAGCCTCTTGGTTTGGGGCATGTATCTTCCTTATCGTGGCTGCCACCATCCTTAGAAGTTTCTTCCTCTAATGGCATCTTGGGAAATCAATAAAGGTGTAGGACGCACAGTGGAGTTCAAGGGCTTGAAAGCTCAGTACCTCTTTCTCTTTGCGGGAGGGCTTCTGGGAACTTTCATTGTCGTGGTCGTGCTGTATCTCTTGGGCATTAGTCAGCTCGTTTGCCTTGGCATAGGCGTATTGGGTGCCACGCTGGTGGTGTGGCAAACATTCGCTATGAACCGCAAGTATGGTGAGCACGGGCTGATGAAACTCGGAGCAGTACGCTCGCACCCACGGTATCTGTCGAACCGCCGTACCGTCTACCACCTGTTTCGTAACCTCAAATCACAAACGACCAGATGAGAAACAGCAGTAAGATGAGCACTCTGGAAGCGAAGTTTCCCCTACTATCGATTGAGCAGGGGTGCATCGTAAGCAAGGAAGCCGACATCACCGTTGCTTTTCGGGTAGAACTGCCCGAACTCTTCACGGTGACTTCTGCCGAATACGAGGCGATGCACTCAGCTTGGCACAAGGCGATAAAAGTGCTACCTAACTTTAGCATTGTGCATAAGCAGGATTGGTTCATCACAGAGGAATACCGGGGCAAGCTCGCAGAGAGTGGATTGAGCTTCCTCGCCCGCTTCTCGGAGCGACACTTTAATGAGCGTCCTTATCTGCACCACTCAGTCTATCTCTTCCTTACCAAAAGCAATAAGAAGCGTATGGCTCAGCAGAGCAATTTCTCTGCCCTCTGTCGTGGTCATCTTGTGCCGAAGGAGATAGAGGACAAAGAAGCCGTCATCAAGTTCATGGAGGCGGTAGACCAGTTCGAGCGTATCATCAACGACACGATGCTCATTCGTTTAGAGCGTATGACGGAAGAGGAGCTTGTGGGGACAAAGGAGAAAAGCGGTTTACTTGACCGTTATTTCTCTCTTTCCGATGAGCATCATGCTTCGCTGGAGGACATCCGATTGGGTGCCGACCTTGTACGTGTGGGCGACAATAGGCTTTGCTTGCACACTCTCAGCGACACGGACGACCTGCCAACGACTGTCAGCACGGATAGCCGTTACGAACGACTATCCACCGACCGCAGTGACTGCCGCCTCTCCTTTGCTTCGCCCGTAGGGCTGATGCTTCCATGTAATCACATCTACAACCAATACCTCTTCATTGAGGATAGCGATGCCAACCTGCAACGCTTCGAGAAGCAGGCAAGGAATATGCACTCCTTGGCTCGCTACAGCCGTAGCAACCAGATTAACGAGGAGTGGCTGCAAGAGTACCTCAATGTCGCCCATTCTCAAGGTCTTTGCTCCATCCGTGCCCACTTCAATGTACTGGCATGGAGTAGTGACAGCGAGGAACTGCGACAGATCAAGAACGATGTGGGGAGTGCCTTGGCTCTTATGGAGTGCAAGCCCCGACACAACACCATTGATGTGGCTACGCTCTACTGGGCAGGCATTCCCGGCAATGCTGCCGACTTCCCCTCGGAAGAGAGTTTCTATACTTTCATCGAGCCTGCGCTCTGCTTCTTCACAGCCGAGACAAACTACAAGAACTCACTTTCTCCCTTTGGCATCAAGATGGCAGACCGCCTATCGGGTAAGCCCATACACTTGGACATTTCTGATCTGCCGATGAAAAAAGGTATCATCACCAACCGCAATAAGTTCATTCTTGGTCCGTCGGGGAGTGGCAAAAGTTTCTTTACAAATCACATGGTACGCCAGTACTACGAGCAGGGAGCACACGTCCTGCTTGTCGATACGGGTAACTCCTATCAAGGTTTGTGCGAACTTATCCATGGTAAGACGAAGGGCGAAGATGGGGTCTACTTCACCTATACGGATGAGAATCCCATCTCTTTCAATCCCTTCTATACAGATGATTACCTCTTTGATGTAGAGAAACGAGAGAGTATCTGCACCCTGCTTTTGACTCTTTGGAAGAGTGCGGAGGAACAGATTACCAAGACCGAGGCGGGGGAGCTTGGTTCGGCTGTCAATGCCTATATCGAACTCATTCGTTCGAATAGAAGCATTACTCCCTGCTTCAATACCTTCTACGAGTATCTGCGTGATGTGTACCGAGAGGATATGGGTAAGCGAGAGATTGAGGTTACCCTCTCCGACTTCAACATCAACAACCTCTTAACGACCCTCAAGCAGTACTACCGAGGCGGTCGCTACGCCTTTTTGCTGAACTCGGATAAGAACATCGACCTCCTAAGTAAACGCTTCATCGTCTTTGAGATTGATGCGGTGAAGGATAATAAAGACCTCTTTCCTGTGGTGACCATCATCATTATGGAGGCTTTCATCAACAAGATGCGTCGATTGAAAGGCATTCGCAAGATGATCCTCATTGAGGAGGCATGGAAAGCGATTGCTTCGGCCAATATGGCGGACTACATCAAGTATTTGTATAAGACCGTCCGAAAGTTCTTTGGTGAGGCGATTGTCGTCACGCAGGAGGTGGACGACATCATTCAGTCGCCCATCGTCAAGGAGAGTATCATCAACAATTCCGACTGCAAGATCCTGCTCGACCAGCGCAAGTATATGACCAAGTTCGACGGCATACAGGCGATGCTCGGCTTATCGGAGAAGGAGAAGAACCAAATCCTCTCCATCAATCAGAACAACGACCCGAATCGCCTCTATAAGGAAGTATGGATAGGCTTGGGCGGTATGCAGAGTGCGGTTTATGCGACAGAGGTGTCGCTTGAAGAGTACCTCACCTACACGACCGAAGAGACCGAAAAGCTCGAAGTGATGCGCCTCTCGGAAGAGTTAGGCGGAGACATCGAAACAGCTATCCGTCGCTTGGCTATGGAGAAACGACAGAAGTAAAACCCTTAAACAACAGTAACCCATGAAAAAGTACATCCTTATGGCTCTCCTTGGATTGAGCCTCTTTACTACGCAAGCCCATGCTCAGTGGGTCGTAAGTGATCCTATGAACTTTGCGGGCAACATTGCCAATACGGTCAAAGAGATTGCCACAGCCTCCAAGACCGTCAAGAACACCTTGAACGGTTTCAAGGAGGTAGAAAAACTCTACAACGACACCAAGAAATATTACGATGCTCTCAAAAAGGTGAATAACCTCATCGGCGATGCCTACAAAGTGAAGGAGACCATCCTAATGGTGGGAGACATTTCAGAGATTTATGTCTCCTCCTATAAAAAGATGCTCAGTGATACGAATTTTCGTCCTACCGAGCTGGCTGCCATGGCTTCGGGCTACAGCAAACTTCTGGAACTGAGCGGAGAGAGTCTGAAGGAGTTGAAATCCGTTGCTAAGAGCAATGTCTTCTCCATGAACGACAGCGAGCGGATGCAAATGATAGACCGCATCTATAACACCGTTCGAGAGTATCGCTCTTTGGTATCGTACTACACTCGAAAGAATATCTCCGTAAGCTATGTGAGAGCACGACAAAAGGGAGAGCTTGAGCAGGTACGATCCCTATATGGAAGTTCAGACATACGTTACTGGTAAGCCATGGATTTTTCAAGTTTACACGAACTGCTTCGTTCCACCTATCAGGAGATGATGCCCTTGGCCTCGGAGATGACAGGTATTGCCAAGGGGATAGCGGGCTTGGGAGCTCTGTTTTACATTGCCATACGTGTTTGGTCGTCACTGGCAAGAGCCGAGCCGATAGATGTCTATCCTTTGCTTCGCCCCTTTGTTTTGGGCTTCTGTATCATGTTTTTCCCTACGGTGGTACTTGGTACGATGAATGCAGTTCTCTCTCCCGTGGTGAAAGGCACAGAACAGATGATACACAAGCAGGAGGGAACACTTGACAAACTGACTGCAGAACGTAACAAACTGCAGGAGGAGGCCTACCTGCGTAATCCCGAAACCGCTTATCTCGTCTCGAATGAGAAGTTCGACCAAAAGATAGAAGAGATGGGGATTATCGGCCCCGAAGATGCCGTAACTATTGCAGGAATGTATGCAGAACGTGCTGCCTACCAAACCAAGCGATGGTTCATGAAAAAGGTGCAAGACCTTTTGGAGCTTATCTTTCATGCTGCCGGTCTTGTCATCGACACACTCCGCACTTTCATCTTGATTGTTCTCTCCATCCTCGGTCCGGTTGTTTTCGGCATTGCCGTGTGGGATGGTCTTTCGGGGTCACTGACTGCATGGTTTTCACGCTACATCTCAGTCTATCTCTGGCTACCTGTCAGCTCCATCTTGACAGCCCTTCTGACAAAGATTCAAATCTTGATGATTCAGAAAGACATCGCCCTGTTAAGTGACCCCAACTACATTCCTGAAGTGGGCAGTTGGTACTATATGGTCTTTTTCCTTATCGGTATCATCGGCTACTTCTCTGTTCCGACCGTTTCGGGATGGATCATCGAAGCAGGAGGAGGTATCGGTTCTTATGGACGTAATGTGAATCAGACGGCTCAACGAGGAGCTCAGGGAGCTTATCTCGGAGGAAAAGCCGCTGCTGCAGGGGCAGGTGCTTCTATCGGTAACATCGGAGGTCGTATCAAAGGAGCTCTACTGAGAGGAAAAGGAAACTAATAAAGAAGAACAAACAGCATTTTTATGGAATTCAAATCACTCACCAATATCGAAACCTCATTCAAGCAGATACGGCTTTATGCCCTGCTTTTTGTACTGCTCTGCGTAGCAGTCTGCAGTTATGCGCTCCATGCCTCCTACTCTTTTGCCTCTCAACAGAGGGAGAAGATCTATGTTTTGGATGAAGGCAAGTCGCTCATCCTGGCACTCAGTCAGGATGCCGCAATGAATCGCCCCGTTGAGGCACGTGAGCACGTCAGACGCTTTCACGAACTCTTCTTTACGATTGCACCCGACAAGGCCGCTATCGAAGGGAATATGGAGCGAGCCTTTCTGCTCTGTGACAAGTCCGCATTCAACTATTACAAAGACTTGGCAGAAAAGGGCTACTACAACCGAGCCATATCGGGCAATGTCAATCAGCGGATAGAGATCGACTCGATACATTGCAACTTTGAGAGCTACCCCTATGAGGTAACAACCTATGCTCGCCAGCTCATCCTGCGTCAGAGTAACGTTACGGAGCGTAGTCTCATTACAACTTGCACGCTTCAGAACTCCGTCCGATCGGATAACAATCCACAGGGCTTCTTAATGGAGCATTTTCTTGTGCGTGAAAACCGAGATCTACAAACCTATAAACGCTAAGCCTATGTCCACTCGCTTTTCATTCTACCGCCACTACTTACGTCTGCACTACCGGTTGAGGGAGCAGTGCGATAGGCTCAGTCCAAAGGCTCGCAAACGTTTGGTCTATGGCATTAGTGCCGCCTACCTATTTTGTTCGCTGGCGATGATAGTACAGTTCTTCCTCCCTCATCGGGAAGAGGCACTGCCCATCCCCACGAATCAATACATCGATGCTCCGATACCTACAAACTCTGTAGATAGCATCGGAAGTCGTCTGACTAAAATCTCTCAACAAATGATTGAACATTATGGATAAAAAACAGAAAGAACAACTGAAAAAAGGCTTGGTCTTCGGTGGGCTTGGACTCCTTTGTGCCCTCTCGATGTGGTTCATCTTTGCTCCTTCGGACAAGGATAAGACCAAAGAACAGGAGGGACTTAACAAAGATATTCCCCAAGCCACGGTCGAACAACTTACAGATAACAAACTCAAAGCCTATGAACTGGGCGATCAGTCTGCCCAAGAAGAGCAAACTCAAGCTGAGATAGGAAAACTATCCGACTATTTCGCCGAAGCAGCTACTTTGTCTGAGGATGAAGTTCAGCGACAGACATCTTCCACGAAGATCGAGGGCTCGCTCCAACGTTACGAGGAGAACAACCGACTGGTAAGTTCCTTTTACGATCACGATCCATACCAAGAGGAACGTGAAGCCTTGCATGCGGAGATTGAAGCCCTCAAAGAGGAGTTGGCTCAGCGAGATGAGGGGGAAAAAGACGAGGAGGAGAAACAGCTTGCTCTTATGGAGAAGAGCTATCAGATGGCATCGAAGTATCTTCCCAAGGGAACGGCTCCCCTCGGCAATGCCAATGCCGGAGCGACAGAGCGACCTGTTGCTGAAGCTCATATGACAACGACTTCTCCGGAGCCCGTGATGACGGTCTTGACTGAGCGTAAGCCAATTGTCTCCTCTCTCAGTCAGCCTATGAGCGACTCCGCCTTTATACAAGAGTACGGCACGAAGGAGCGACACCTTGGCTTTCATTCGATTAACAAGGGAGCAACCGCTCTACAGCGTAACACCCTGCGTGTCGTCGTCGACCGCACAACGACGCTGCAAGAGGGCGAGTATGTCGCTCTTCGTCTGCTGGAAATGGCACGCATCAAAGACTTGCGTATCCCTCGAGGGGGTAAACTCATCGCCCAAGCGAAGATTGAGGGCAACCGTATGCAGCTGCTCATTAAGAGCATTGAGGTGGGCGGACAGATTACCCCCGTCAAGCTCTCTGCCTACGACACAGACGGACAGGAGGGGATTTACATCCCTGGCTCTGAGAACGTGTCCGCCCTCAAAGAGATGGGAGCAAACATCGGTGGCTCAATGGGAACATCCTTCACCTTTGCTAGCTCTGCCAAAGACCAAATCATCTCCGAGGCAGCTCGTGGCGTGATGCAGGGAGCAAGCCAGCTCCTACAAAAGAAGCTCCGCACCATTAAGGTAACCCTCAAAGGAGGGTATCGCCTATTCTTAGTACAGACCAAGTAGCAATTACAAACAGAATAAACCAATAAGACAATGAAAAGAATGTTTCTATCTGCCCTTATGCTTGTGGCAGGCATCACAACAACCTTTGCCCAAAACAATGAAGGGTATCGCCCTCTCAATTCGGGTGACCTCTATCAAGGAATGACCAAAGCGATCCCCTCGGGGCGTGTCGTCCTACCTTATGGGCTTGAGGTTACTTTCGAGAAGACCTCACACCTTATCTTCCCTGCACCGATTCGCTACGTAGACCTCGGGAGCAACAACCTCATTGCTGGTAAGGCGGAAGATGCCGAGAACGTTTTGCGTGTCAAGGCTGCCGTGCGTGACTTTGAGACCGAAACCAATATGAGTGTCATCTGTGAGGACGGATCTTACTATGCCTTCAATGTGAAGTATGCCGACGAACCCGAAAAACTCAGCATAGAGATGAAGGATTTTTTGTCCGCTACAGACGGGCGACTTCCGAGCAATCGTGCCGACATCTACTTTAAGGAGCTGGGCAACGAGTCGCCTATCCTTGTCAAACTGATAATGAAGACTATTCATCAGAACAACAAGCGAACGATTAAGCACATCGGGGTGCAGCTGTTCGGCATTAAGTTCCTGCTTCGTGGGCTATACGCACACAATGGGCTACTTTACCTGCATACTCGTATCGACAATGAAACAAATATGCCATACTCCGTAGACTTCATCACCTTTAAGGTTGTAGATAAGAAGGTAGCGAAGCGTACTGCCATTCAAGAGCGAGTATTGCAGCCCTTGCGTGCCTACCATCAGGTGATGCAGGTGCGTGCCGAGGACAGCGAACGTACTGTCTTTGCCCTTGAGCAGTTAGCTCTCTCTGAAGACAAGCAGCTCGAAGTGACCCTCTACGAACGCAATGGCGGTCGCACCCTCTCTTTCTACCTTGAGCAGGAAGACCTCTTGCTTGCCCGAAAGATTGATAATCTCAAACTCAAATGGTAAGCCCTATGAAAAAGAACCTATTTCTGTCAGTCTGTGTAGCGTTGGCAATGGCTTTTGCCTTGCCTTTGCAGGCACAGCGCCTTATCCCGAAGCAAAAGGGAATTGAGGTGCTGGCATCTGTGCCACTCATCAAGAGCGAGAAGCTCTTTAGTAAAGGGCAGTTTGGGGTGGGTGTATCCCTCACGAAGTATCTCAAGCGAGAGAACTATGCCTTTCTCTCGGCAGAGTACGAGGAGCAGAGCCTGCCATATCGTACCTATCAAATACCGATGCGTGATATGCTGCTGCAAGTGGGCTATATGCAACCTATCCTCTCCGATAGAGGTAAGAATATCTTTGCCTACCTCGGTATCTCTGCCCTCGGGGGCTACGAGGAACTTAACGAAGGGCAATCGCTCCTGCCCGATGGGGCAACGCTTCTTGACCGCTCTCGATTCGTTTATGGTGGGGCGATGCATCTATCATTCGAACTATTCCTAACGGACAACGTCCTCCTCCTTTTCAAAGGACAAGGGCGTGTGCTCTCTGGCTCGGATCTTTCCCTTTTTCGTCCAGCTCTATCTGCAGGTCTCAGGTTTAATCTCTAAATGAATAAAGATAACAATGAAAACGACGATTTTAAGTGCAATCAGAATGTTCGGTGTACTATCTCTGAGTATGATTCTTCTGTCTTCTTGCAACAGAGACTTGGATGTTCAGAACGTTTTCCCTTTTGAGGTTCACACAATGCCCTTTCCTATGAGCCTGGAGGAGGGGGAAACAATCGAAGTGCGTACAACGCTCAAACCTTTCAGACAATTTGATCAGACAACGTATACACTTCGCTATTTCCAATATGAAGGAAAGGGTTTTCTCCGTATTGGAAGAGGCGGAAAGGCTTTAGTTCCCAATGACAGATACCCCATTAAAGAAGGAGATTTCAGACTTTACTACACTTCTCAAGGAGCTGAAAGACACCAACTGGAACTGGTCTTTGAAGATAACCATGGTCAAAGTAGAACGATCAAACTAAACTTTAACCATAAGGAGAAAAAGAGTGACCGATGAAATGATAAGCAAAGATATTGTGAAAAATGTCAGCCCAGTTTAAGGTGGGTACACAATGCCTTCGATTAGAGGATTTTATTTTTTGATATGGCGGGTAATGTGCTATGACTAAAGGTGCTTTTTATTTGCCTTCGATGTCCAATAGAAAAAAGAGTCTTCAACAAATCCTCGATAAATACAGTACAGACAAATTGGCCTGCGGTTGTTTATGTATATCCTCGAGTGTTTTTACTCAATGAAAAGAAAGAAATATACTTCTGTCTCAAGAGGCACCTCCCCATCATCAAGCATAAATAAATTAGAGGTTGCGGTATGGGCAAACCTTACCACAACCTCTGATAAAGTCATCAAAGCAGTCTGCTATTAGTTACTGCTCTTTTCGATACCGAACGGTTATCGTACGCATTCCTGAATTACCGATTATTTTTAAGGTAATTTGTTCTCTGTTTGTTGGCTTTTCAGTGTCCGCAAGTTGCAGGGTTACTTCTTTTGAGGAATTCCCCCTAAATGGAGAGACCAAAACCCAGCCAAAAGTCGCAGCATTCCCTCCAATTAGGAGCTCTCTATTTTCTCCATCTATTTCCCAGGCTTCATTTGACTCCACCTTAAAACTTTGATTAGACGAAGAGGAGGTTAAAATAACTTCAGATACATCGACTTTTAGGAATCCGATCTCTGTCTTTTTGCAAGAAACAATAGAAATAGCCATTAGACAAAATAAAATTACCAGTCCATTTTTATTCATGTATAGATGACAGATTATTGATGTAGATTGTAGAACATTATTCGAGAATTGCCGAAATGAGGCCATGATTCTTGATCGATCCACCCATTACCACTTCCGTTCCAACCCCAATTCATATACAACATATCGGAGTACTCATACCATGTATCAACAACCCACCAAAGGAACTTTTTGGTGACTTTCCAGCGTTGTTCCCAGTAGCCATCAGAGATCCAAATATGTCCTCCTCTTGAATCAAACCCGGCAAGTAACACTGGGTGACTTCTCTTAATTTGGTCATATGCCCTATCAAAGTCATAACTCGCATATGTCGCATTAGAGAAACCGAGAGCTCTTAGACCCGTAAGGATATTAGGTGCTGTTGCTCCACTGACATTTACTCCCCATTTATAGTTAGGTATATGATCCGCAATATCGCGGAGCATTCTTGATACTGGGTTTGAAGATGCCGTTTCCACTTTAATTGGCATTTCTGAGTATGGGTACTTATTGGGGAAGTGGATTGTGCGACATAATATTCCAATAGCTACAGCAGGACATCCTGCTAAAGCATTGGGTACTTTGGCATCAGCATTATATCCCTGTCCTTGTCCCCAAACACAATCACTTATAAAGGAATAAACACCAATGTAAGGTAGCCCTTTGGAGTCTTTATGGGTTCCTCTCAGCCCTTCCGAGTTAACTCTAAATTCGTCTTCTCCTACAAACTCAATATCAATTTCAGTATCTTTCTCAGCATTACGTCCTAAAGCATTCCAAAACTCAAGAGAGCGTTTAGATATTGGGATTGGTTGTTGAAGTCTCTCATAAGTTTCTTGACTCTTTTGATCAAGCCAGAGCTTAAATGGATTATTTTCATTTAATTGCTGAAGATTATCGATACTTCCAGTATCACTAAATGCTAGCATCGCCCATTTCGTTGCTTTATCAGCCGAAATTACCATGTATCCATTGGATACTCCAAAGTTAACGATGTAAATCACATTTGTACCATTTTTTGAAATAGGGAGAACACTCGCCACCGTTGCTTCTGCCATCGGAGCAAAGACCTCACTGGAGCTATTCAAATCCTTTTTTCCTGGACGTTTTGATTGTTTAATTGCATTGTACACTTTTTGTGCAAAATCTGACGCTTGATCTTGAGTAATGGAGCGAAGCGTGGAAGTAGCACTCTCACTTGTTTGATGCTCTTGAGTTTCGGGTTGAATTGGGATTAAATCCTCATGCTTATTACATGCAACAAAAGCAAAAGTTGCCATTAAAACTAATAGCAGATTAGATAATTTTTTCATAACTGATCAAATTAATATTTTAATAAATTACCATTTTCAAGTAATACCAAAGAGACAGGTTCTTGAATACTGTCTGATACTCTCCAAATTGTAACAGAATTGTTTAATTTAACCTCCTTTCTTAGAAACAATTGTTCTCCGTTATTCTCAGAGGGGATTACTTTGTTATTTCTTGTAGAATTAAATATCATTGTCATTTTATTTTTTCTTCCGCCATTAATACTTATGAAAATATCCGAACTTTGAAATTCTTGTTTTCTTGTCTTCTTAGGTAAAGGGAAAAAAACTCTTAGGGAGTTGTCACTCTCAAATGATATATAGCCTCGGGGTGCAGATGAGGTACTAGAGTGATGAATCTTAACATACCTTCCCCACCTTTTTTTTTGAAATAAATCCACTTCTAAGTTTTGTAAGGGCACGACCTTATTTCCCTTTACAAAGTAGATATCTATATGATTTTCAAAGTAAAAATTACAATTATCCATATTTTTTATCTGCTTATTTGACGGGATCATTATACAACTTTCTATTAAGACCAATATTAATAGCATTGATGTCCTTAAAATTCTCATACGATATAAATTATTGGGGTAAGTTGACTTCAATCTCTTTCTTTATAGGCGAAAATATCCCCAAAATACCGTATCCGTCAACTATATTTGAGTACACTTTTACAGGCTCAGAGAATGCATCATTATTACGATTAAGTAATAGGGAATGCATATATAGGTAGAGAGACTTAGACAATGCTTGTAGCTCTACCTGAGCTTCATACTTTGTTCCAGGAACGTACATCGGAGACCCCTTGTACTTCTCATAACAGTCATCCTCATAAGCGAAATGGAGTTCATATTGTTGCCCGTCTATCAATTCATCTGAAAAAATAACATAAGGCGGATATCCAGTGCCTTTCAATAAATCGCCTTGTATGGACAAAACGGGATCCGAGCCAATGAGAATATCTCGAACTGAAAAAACTTCCTCAGGCTGGTGAGGAAATTGTAACTTAGTTCTGACTATTATTCTATAAAAATTCTTCTCCCTCTCTGAGTCTCTTATTGTTAGTCGGACATCAACTTGATCTTTTCCCTCTCCTTTATTGAGTTTCCATAGCCCCCTTACAGACACAATAGTAGGAAGACTAGGAATAATCTCCTCTGCTTGAACTTGAGGGTATCCATCGGAAGAACAAAAAAGAACAATTTTATCTCCTGAGTTTAAAGGGTTCATTTCTCCCACATATTGAAATTCCTCCCCCCTAGAGGAGGACATCGCTCGCTTTTGGAGTGGTATATTATGTCCAGATTTATTTATCCTTAAATCTGGTGCGATGTGAAAAGGTTGTTCATTGAGAGCAAATAGACTGGAAGATACTTCAATACAAAATTTTGTAGAGTCACTATTTATAATAGAATTGACAACCAACTTGGGTGATGGAAAGACTCCTTTAAAGTCTCCTTCCCTCCTACAGCCTGTGAGCCCCCAAAGGAGAAAAATAGGAATAATAAAAGCCAATCGTCTCATATTAGAATTCAATTTTGAAGTTCAGAGAAGGGATAATAGGGTACATGGTCATTATTTTAAATTTTTGTCGAAGTTTGTCGCCAGAGACCTCTTCTTGTTCTAAAAAGACTCTATATACATTCATCCTATTATAAGCATTGTATATAGAAAGACTTACTAGACCTTTTCCCCAATGACTTATACCAAAAGAGTATGTAGCACTTAAATCTAGTCTATGATAAGCAGGAAGCCTATAGTTATTACGATGAGGAATTTGTACATATTCCTCTCCTACAGGCCTAATCAAATCTGGTAGGATTGCACTTTTTACTATCTCCAAGGGAACCGTTTGCAAGCCTCCAGTTCGATATGTCCAAGATGCGGCAAAGGAAAAATGCTTATTAAATTGATAAGATGAGTTTACATAGAAATTATGTGTGTAGTCGAAATTCGCAGGAAACCAATTTCCCTCATTAACATCCTGAAAAATTCTCTCGCTTTTAGCTAGAGTATAGCTTGTTGTCGTTGTTATAGCTCCAATACTTCCATTAACCCCTAATTCTATTCCATAAGCACGCCCTTTTCCAATTGCCAATTTATCTTCTAATCTATTCAGGTTTTTGAGAAAGGAAACTCCTTCTTTATAATCTAAAAGATTACTCATGGTCTTCCAATAGGGAGAAACACTTATCTCCCATTTGTCAACGGGTCTCCAAACGACTTCTCCGGCTACTTGATGAGAGTTTATGGGTTTGTATCTTTTATTGGCTATAATCCATACATCAGATTGTAAAAAGACAGAGTTGTTATTTACTTGTTGGATATATTGACGAGTGTTAGCATAGTCTAAACGAAGAGAAAGTTTATGGTCAAAAAGGTCCAGATTAGCAGAAATTCTTGGAGATAGAGAATTATATGTCCCCTTATCGAAGAAGTAGAGATTTCCTCTAATCCCAATATTCGTAGATAAATATTCTCCCAAACGAAATTCATTCTCTAAAAAAAACGTCCAGTTATCACTTTTTTGAACTGTACTGTACTCTTTTTTATCATCCTTTTCAAGGCTACAATTCTTTATATTCACATTTTGCTTTAGAAATTCACTCCCTATTCGAAGAGTATAGTTGTTTAGTGGATAGTAGGTAAGTAATAAATTTGCTATGTAGTCATTCACAGATAGTGTCGAAGATAGACCCATCTGCTGCCAACCGGCCTTAGAGTTGAAGCCCTGGATAGTATGATCCTTTTTATTGTAATTAATATTTGATAGCAAAAAACGAAGAAAGACTTTATCATTCAATGTATAATCCGTTCTAAATTGGATGCCTTGATTTCTCCAACTCCAACGATATTCGGATTCTGAGCTAGATTTCACTTGACTTTTTAGTTTATTTTCTAGGCGATCAAAGCTATAATACCACAAAGCTGAGAAAGATAGCCTTTCATTCACTCTATGATTAAACTTGGCATTAAGATCATGAAAGGAGAATGTCGTCTTCTCCTCCTCCTTAGCGAAGAATAAAGGCAAAAACAAGTCTAGAAAAGATCGTCGAAGAGAAAACGCTAAAGAAGTTTTTGATTTTACAATTGGTATTTCAATATTAGCTCTTGCAGACATATTTCCAATACCAATGTTCCCTCTTACTTTTTCTTTATTTCCGTCTTTTGTTTGTATGTCAATTATAGCCGCTGCTCGTCCACCAAAACGAGCTGGTTGATTTGATTTATAAAGAGTTACATTTTTTATGGATTCAGGATTTATGGTAGATAATAAGCCGAAAACATGGTTGCTATTATACATAGGCATCCCATCTATTAGGATAAGATTTTGATCTGAGTTACTTCCTCTGATACTTATATCGCTTTTCCCTTCTGATACTGCTGTTACTCCAGGCAAATACTGCAAGCTTTTTAAAATATCAGCCTCCCCAAACAATGGAGGGATATCTCTTAGCTTATATAATGGAACTGTTATAATTCCTTTCTTGCGTTGTTGCTTCCAAAATGAGTTTGATGTGACAATAACCTCACTAAGGGAATGAGTGGATGGAGAGAGATAAATAGATAATGTAGTGTCCTGCGTGAGATGAATCTCTTTTTCTAAAGAATCATATCCTATGCAGGAAAATAATAATCTTAATGATGGGTCTTTAACGATGAAAGAGAAAGCTCCAGTTTCATCGGTAACTCTTTCTTCAGACGTTTTATTGCTATTTCTGATACTTGCAGCAACCAAAGTTTCTTTGGTTTCTGCATCGTAGACTTTGCCCGAGATTCTATATCGCTTATCGTTTTTTTCTTGTGCAAAAAGAAGGTTATTGGATGTCATAACAAGTAAGAACATCCCCAGAGCTACAAGACTTTGCCTCAAACAATCATCTTTTCTAAAAGTTACCTGTACTTGCATACTTGTGTTGTTTTTTTAAGTAAAAGCCACCTCTTATTTATCTTATAGCTAAGATGTTTTTATTTACGTAGTGTGTTTTAAGTAGATATAGTCCCATAACTCCTCTAGTTGAGCTATTGATAGCTTATCAATTAGAGCTCCTTGATAAGATAATCCTAAATACAAGTTGTGGAAGGTCAAAGCTAGTCGCTCTATGTCGGAATCTTCTTTGATTTCCTGTCTCTTTTTTGCTAAGCAGATCACTTTCTCCCATAGTTGCAACTTATGTTTCTCATATGTGTCTATACGTTCACTCCAATCATCATAATGGTCTTTCAGATATAAAATGAAAGCCATAAAAGAGGCAGGAGTTATACAATTATCGACTTCTCTATAGAAGTATTCCATCCTCCTTTTGATAATATGGAGACGATTTGATATAAAGCCTTTTAGCGGCATTGCACCCCCTAAATAGGGGTTATTTTCTCCTTCATCTTCGAGAAACGAAAAAACAAATCTCTCTGCAACTTGCTTGAATAAATCTTCTTTGCTGTGAAAATGATGAAATATAGCCCCTCTCGTCACTTTGGCATGACGTTCAATATCTGTTAAACTGATTGCATCATACCCCTTGGATAAGAAGAGCTTATAGCTTTCTTTGAGGATTAAATCTTTTTTTGACATCTGTTCCATCTTTTTGCTAACATACAAACTGGTCGGTATGTTTTGTTTGCAATATTACTCATAAATATAAAACTGACCAAATTATTCATTATACTTTTGATGTTCAAAAAATGCTATGTTTCAATAATGCCTATAAATGTTTTTTGATAATTCCAGCTTTTGGAACTCTGCTCTTGTGAGAGTTTTGATTTATCATCGACCCGTGAAAGATGCTAGGTAATATGGGGGATTGAATATGCCTCTTTTAATCTTTCCGCCTCAGAGTTTTTATAAAGAGTGGGATATATGAAAACGATGTCCAATGAAAGCTCATTAATTAGGGCTTTCATTGGACACTACCAATCAGTAGGAATTGTCTTTCTGTTTACCGTTACTGCCTATCTGTTTAGAATCTCATTTCAAACTGGCTTCCTCTTTCAATTTCAAAAGGTGGAGTCAGCACAATTTTCTGTTGAGCAGCAAAAAGAAGTTTTGCACTGTTTCTTACGAGAACATTTCGTGAAAGAATTATATTTCCATATATCTCTCTATTGAAAGAAACCACCTGGTCGTTAAAGTAAACGATATCGGCACTCATGACACTCTGGAGAGCTGCATTTGCATTTACAAGACCATAGCCAACTTCATTATTCCATAAACCGTATTCTTTTTGTTCTCGAAAGGTGTAAATCGGTAGTTTTCTAGCACTTCTAAGTATTGCCCTGCACACCTCCTGTTGAGTAAGTTCAGGTTTTACGGATAAAATTAATGCTGCAACAGCTGCAACGTGTGGACAAGCAGAAGATGTGCCACCAAATAAATTATAATAGTCCCCTGATGAATATCCAGGACGGCCAACCCAATCAGTCGTAGGTATTTTTACTCCAGGGGCAACAATATCCAATGTTGAGCCATAATTGCTACCCCACCTTCCGTCCCCATCGCAAGAGGAGCGGCTTTTGCGCTCTCCACATGGACTCATTGCTCCAACTGCCAATATGTCCGGATTTGAAGAAGCAGGGTAGAGCACGCTAGGGGAGTCCCCATTCCCAGAAGAGAAAGCAACAACACAACCCTTTCCTCTTCTTCCATAACGCAATGCCGCCTCTATTGCATCATCCAATATTGAGGAGGGAGCTAATCCTCCCCAGGAATTGGAAATAACGGATGCTCCATTTCTCCATGCAAAGTTGAATCCGTCTGCAAGTTTTTCGGAGATATTAGGGCTAAATCGTAAGTTATTACTAATCGACATAAGAGGAGACAGAGGGGCAATCCCTGCCACACCAGTGCCATTATTTGTTTTTGCTCCAATTATTCCAGCACATGCTGTCCCATGGGGACCTCGAATTACACTAGGAGAGGTTGCAGTTTCTGTATCATAGCTTATTGGGTGAATATTCAAATCTGTATGGCTTAAATCTATTCCATGATCTATTACTGCAACAACTACACTTGAACTACCTTGTGTTATTTCGTAAGCTTCATTGAAAGCAATATCAAATCCCCTAATACCGCCTCCCTGTCCAGTATTTTTCAATCCCCATTGGAGAGGAAACAAGGGGTCATTAGGGTCTGCACATATCAATTCGTCATCAACTACAATATCAGGTTGTGCTATCTCAAATTCTCCTGTTTCATGAAAAAGATTAGCCAACTCTATAGAGGATAATTCTGTTTTTATACAGGCTAAAGTGTACCATTGAGGCATGTATTCATTCTGCGAAACAATCCATAAACCATATTTGTCTGCATATTTCTTCAGCTTCTCAAAGTCTTTTTCGGCTTTGAGTTTAACATAAAACAGATGAGAAAGGCCTACTGATTTCCCATTTTCGTCAGTGAAAAAATCACCCCGATATAAGATCTCGTTTTTTGTAGACATGGATGCTTCTTTAGGAATGATTGCCCATTTCAAAGCATCATTTGCTATCGAGGAATTTAGGGGTGTATGTATCAAGCGAGTCTGTTTGGAAATTTCACCAATCTTCAAGCCGGAGGTCGAACTTTTTATGTTTTGAAATAATTTGTCTTCATCAGAGGCTTTGTAAAGGATATATTCTTTCTGGGCATCGGGATACAATAGAACCTTCTTGCCTTTGTACCAATAAAATTTTGCGTTTGTCATGGTACTCCGTAGAGAAGAACTATTTTCCTCTAGGTTGTCTTTTTTGTTGCTTTCACCTATATCCTTCATCATACTATCTTGACAAGAACTTAATGCTATCGTTAAGATAACAGAAAGCAAAAGAGGATATCTTTTTTTCATACTATTCTTTTTTTAATGGAGCTATAATGTAGAAGCATGAAGTAGAGAGATAATTTCTTAGATAATATAAATACGTAAACACACGATTTAACTTAATTGATGGGAGATTAAATTTTACCTCATAATGAGGATTAATAAACCATAACGTTCTATCTAATACTTTGTACCCAAGTCTTCTACACAAAGTCTCAAATTTTTCTATTGTCATTCTAGATCGCTTTATGCTAAGTAGCTCTTCGATACAAGAGTTACTTTCATTAAAGACGGACAGGTATTTTTTGTACAACACTGTAGGGAGTAAGTGCGTAAACGGAACTTTTGAACAAATTGAACTTCTACAAATTTGTTGGTGTCCTCCGAAAGGCATATGCCATGCCGGGAAGCGGAAAAAGATGATTCCTTCCTCTTTCAAGAATAATTTTATTCGAGAAATGAAGTCTTTTTTCAAGTGAGGTTCGATATGTTCTATCACATCGTGCACCAAAATAATATCAAATAGTTCCGTGCTTGAGGGTAAAGGCATCTTAAGAAAATCTACACAGCGGAATGTCCCCTCTGTTCCAGAATTCTGGAAGAAAGCCTCTGCTTGTTTTATCCTTTCTCCAGACATGTCAACCCCTAAAACAGAGGCTTTTAACTCTGCAAATGGCAATAAATTTCCTCCTTCTCCACAACCAATTTCTAAAATTCGAATAGTTTCATCTATTGGTTTGTGTTTCTTTACATAGCCAATATAGTATTTTCTAGAAGTCTCTACTAATTCTTGAAAATACCTTTCCCTGTCAGTGTGTCTGCTCTGCATTTATTTTCGTTTTTTTAATACTTCCACTTCTTGTTGAAGACTCTTTACAGCATCAACAAGGATAGGAATTAGTGCTGTATAATCTATGAGTTTCCTGCCCTCTTTATCTGTATAGACTAAATTGGGAAGTATTGCTTCTACTTCTTGAGCCAATAGTCCAATCTCGGCATTATTTTTTGTATACTCGTTAAATTTTGTGGGTTGCATTTTTGATTCATCCCCAATAAAATTGTACGAAACAGGTCTTAATCTTTTGACAATATCCATCCCACGATTGAGAGTTGTTATCCCAGATTTCGCTCTTGCATCAGAATAATTGTAAACTCGATGTACTTGTATACTGTTAAAAGTACTAGTTTGGGTATTGTAAAATACGACCTGATTACCATGACCCGCTAAACGAGGTGATGCCGGTGTGACATCAATCTGGAAGAAATTGTTATAACTTCCATTGAATTTAAAATATGCACCAGTCCCTGAAATAGTATAGTGATAGAAAGCAAAAGGATCCGTATTGCCAATGGTCATCTTCCCATTAGACATATACTTCACTTGAGCATTAGCATGAGTAGTTGAATAGAGTGAGGCAAAAAGTACTGCAATTGTTAGAATAATAATACGTTTCATAGTCGTAGATGTTTGTGTTTAGTAAATCATAGTTCTGTTTGATTTTCTAAATTGCGCAAAATGAAAATCTTATGAGCAAAGCTACATCATACAAAAAAAGAAGTCAATCCCTACAGATAGGTATTTTTTACATTAATAAGGATAAATTAATTTGTGGGGTTGGCCATGATAATGTTTCCAAAGAACTATTAGTGTTTATAGCCTCATTTGCTAACTTAGGTATCTGTATAAATGCGTTATCGAGAAATAAGTAGTACGCATATATTTGATTTTCAAGAAAATTTTGTTTACTAATTGGAAATTAGCTTTAATGCTCAGTTGTCAAAAAACAACACAAAATGCCTATCTCCATCTCGAATAGCTTTAACCCAATTGGAGATATTCGCAACATAGTTATGAGTATTGCCGGCAAAAAAAACTAACGTGTTAGTAATTCTGTTTCAGAAGAATTGTATGTATCTGCTCATAAGTACTTTACATTACTGCTGGTTCACGGCATCACTTATGACCTTTCTAAATCTTAAAGCGTCGGCTACATAAGGATAGGTATTCTTAGCTCCTCCCGTAGTAACTATTATTGTACCGAACTTTAAGAGTCGCCCCCAAAAAGTTTCGGTAAAACCAATAGCTTCTGTTTTACTTAATTGAAGTTCTACAACACTTCGTTTAATCCATCCTGTTTTGAGGATGACTCTCTTATTCGTCACTGCAAATTCGGATGTCATTCGCTCTATGTGACGGTTGATAATCCCAATTATACCTGCTCCGAGAAGGATATAAGACAAAACATTCAAAAACGTCCCAGCATCATGAAGTAACCATCCAATAAAAATAAATAGGGTCGGAGACATATAAGTCCACCAATGTATTTTAGCTGAGTGCTGTATATACTCTCCTGACAACAAGCTATTTTGTATGTAACTCATAATTTGTTTTTATCTTCTTGTTTATTGTAGTGCACAAATTTATTGATTTCAGTTGAAAAGAGCGAAGCCTCTCTCCAAAAAGTTCACGGTTTTAACAATATTGAAATATCTTATTTTTGCGACTTTCTTTTGCTTCTTTTCTTTTGGTCGCCTGCTTGTTCAAAGACAAAGAAAAGAAGCTCCCGAAATGATTTGTTTAATCGCTTCGGGGGCTTTTACTTTATAGGGGGCTTAGGCTACACGGCTCTGTATCTGCTTGATGTTCCGGTGTACAAGGTCAATGATGCGGTCGTGGTACTCCGTGTTCTTGTTCAGCAAGCCACGGCATTGAATGACCTTCATTGTTTCAAGCGACACTTCTATCGTTTCTATCCGTTTGCCATTTATACAAGCTGAAAGGATAAGTGAATCCTCTTTGAGATAGTAGGCATTATCGAACACGCAATGGTGTAAGGCTTTACTCTCCTCCATATACTCCTGCACACTCTCCAACACACGTACCTCAATCGTGCCGTCTGTGAAGGCGATACCAAAGAATGGAGCTTTGAGGGCTTGAAAACGCACCTCATTCTCCAATGCCTTTTGTCGCTTTCGTGCTTCGACTTCTCGCTCTCGCTGTGTCTGCAACTTTCGCTGCACTCTGTCGTGGGCTTCTTGTAAGCTATTAGGACAAATAAAGTGAGCGTTGTATATATCCTTGCCCAACCTCTTGAGCATATCCACATAGTCGCACCAAAGGGCTATGTCTGTGATGTCGTACTCCCTACGCAGTGTGATTTTGTAGGCTTGCCAATACGCGTCGATGTTCCTTGCTCGGCTGAGGAAGTATCGTAGATGCTCGATGCGTCCTGCCTTCATAAGTGTTTCGGCTCGGCTGTCTGTGAGTAGGGCTGTGATAAGTACAGAGGGGGCAATGTCGTGGCACTCGCCCGCAAAGCCATTCCTGCGGAGGGTGTCTATCGCCCTGACTTTCGGATATAAGGGACAATGAGCAATAAAGCGATAGGCATCATTATCACTGCGGATAGCCATAGGCGAATAGTGGGCAAAGCTATCCACATAATGCCCCATAATTCGCTGTATGGCAACAATCGTCTGTCGTCCGCTCTCATTCCACCAATACTGCCCAATCTCAATGACTGAGGAAACGGCTTGCTTGCCTTTCTTCATACCCACAATAAGTAGACACATACGCAAGACTTGATACCCTCCCGAAGTGGTTAGTATGGTAAAGTACTGCTTCTGTTGCAATTTCCTTTGATAGGTTTCTTTGACCTGCAAGCCTGCCCCACACTGGGGACAGGTGCAATGCTCGCTTGGTATATCCATCTTCCACGAATGCCCACAATCCATACAAGTGGTGTTACCCTTGGGTAGGCGGTAGGCAAAGTGGTCAATACACTCCCTAAATGCCCATTGCTTTTGTATCTTGGTTATCGGGTGGAGGTGCTTACTCTGAGCGAAGACGGCTTTCTCAAACTTATTTCGTGGTTTCATAGGCTTATAAATCAAATAGAGAAGGTTGGGGTACTTGCTCGCTGTTGGTGCTTACCTTGGCTTTCACTCGCTTCGGTTCTTGCAACTTGCGTAGCTCCTCGGCTTGGTACTGCTGTATCGCCTGCTTTCGTGCTTCGGCTTTCTCTTCTTCGGTGAGGACTATAGTGTGATTGACTACCACATTGCAGGCTACACGGCTACCCACTTCTAAATCGTCCTCGTCATAGTAGTGTACCGCCATAGCGTAGATTTCATCGTCCTCAAAGCCATTGCACCCGCTCTGTCGCACCTGCTGTAAGATATAGGTGATGCAGTCCTCGATGTTCTTGTAGGGCTTTGCCAAGTTAGGAGCAAACAGAGGGTCTGTCATTGCTCTTTGATTAAGATACTCGGTTATGGTGCGTGTGAATTGTTCTGCTCCTTTCATTGTCTTGTTCTCTTTGGTGGTTTATTTCCCGATTGTCCATTCTCCATTTCGATAGACAGAGAGACAGGCATACTCGTTACATAGTTCGTGGGATAGGCAACGCATATAGAGAGTGCCGTCGTGACTTAGGCTCTTGCCCAAGTCCTCAAATAGGCTTTTAGGGAAGTCCCAACGGCTGTATAGCTCGGCTTCAATCTGGAAGTCATCGCTTTGCTCATGCCAATCATTGGGGAAATGTTCCTCTATAAATGCTCTAATTGCGTCTATCGTTTCTGCCTTCTCGCTTGATGCGTAGAATAGGTTGGTGCATATATTTGCCATAGTCGTATTATCGTTTTGTTGGATTTGCGTTGTCTGTAATACTCTCTCCACTTGTTCCAAAGACTTCTATTGTGGCTCGTCCGTGGTTATCCTCGGGGGATAGGGCTTCGGTTGTTTCATAGAGAGTCTCCCCCTCTGTGATGATGACCTTTTCTTCGTCCTCCCACAGAGCCACATCTTCGCCATTCCACGACTTAACCATTGCGAGGGCTTCTTCGTAAGTGTCTGCTTGCACCTCAAAGTGTGTGCGTTCCCAACAGGTAACCTTGCGGTCTTGATAGAATGTGTAGTATGCCATAGTCGTCCTTAGTATTTAGGGATTTCTACTATCTGATTGATGCGCCCACATAGGTGTTTGCGTAGGCTGGTGCGGTCGGGGGCATAGTACTCAGCCCAATGTCCGTATTGATTGACCAAGTACTTTCTCAGCACATCAAAGAAGTCAAATCGGTAGCCCATCACGGGGATGGCGGTACGGAAGTAAGTATTGCTATTCACGGCTTCACATAGCCAATCCTTTTCCTCACGGCTTATCGCTTCGCCACGATTGAGTTTCACACGCAAGAGGTAAGCTTTACAATCACGGAGGGTTTCCAAAGGTTGTACCTCCCACAGCACGAACTTAGTCGCCACTGCACGCTCACGCTCCCCAATCCCCGAACTTATGCGGTAATGAGAGGAGGAGCTATATCCTTTTCTGCTCATCGAAGATGTTGTATTTATTTTCTGCTTATCCATAGTGACATTTTTTTTATGCGTCCAAAGATCGGAGTATGCTGATTCCTTTTTTCGAGCAAAACAGAGGTAGTGGGGCGAAAGCGAACACAAGGTTTGGGTGGAAAATACGACCTGAAGAGAAGCACAGCGAAGCGCAAGTGTGGAGATTTTCCAGACCAACCATAGGCTTGACCTTGAGGTAGCATAAGCCCCATACTACCTTTGCGAAGAAAAAGAAACAGCATCCATCTGTCACGCATAGGGTGGAACGTTCTGGATAGCTGAGAGCAGAAGCGAACTTGTTCGAGTTCTGCCGAAGCGGACAAACGAAGATAAAATCAGCGAATGGCAAAAGAAACAGAAGTGCAAAGCCGACAACCACGAAAACAAAAAAGGTGACTACCTCCCAAAGAGATAGTCACCCATAAAGATTATTGTCAATCGTCTACTCTAGAAGACGAAGAGTAAAATTGCTGCTAAGACAGCCAACCAAAAGAGGATGCTAAGCAGTGTAAGTGTAACTCTTAGTATCGTACGTACAATGAAGCGTAGCACCAAGAAACCCACGAAGATGCCGATGACGGTTACGACTTGAGGCGTAACGAGCTTCGAGATGAAGTAAATTGCACCGGCAACAACTGAGAGTAGGAGCACTAGTTCAATGATACGTCTCCAGTCGATAGAGCGAGAATTCTTCGTTGGCTCTGCCTTAGGCTTATCGTTGGTAGTCTTAGCCCTAATGAAAATAGGGCTGTGAACATCGTGATTCATTAGTTGAGTATTCATATTCGGGAGCATTTTAGAGTTTCAAGAGCTCCACAAGATGCACCGAAACACAAAGACAAGGGCTTGCCTCTTGGTGTGTGGGGCGGAGTGTATATCTTGGCTCTTGATGCTCCAATGCTCTCGATAGGATTAAGTTACTTCGATGATTCAGCCTTCTTCATCGTAGGCAAGTTGTTATTCTCGATAAGCTGAACAATCATTCCTGTGAGTTCGGTGTAGAGAGCCTCGTACTCAGTGCTTCCGTCAAAGTCGTCTGTGAGGTCATACTTCGCGAAGACTGCTTGAATGAATTGGTTACCAAGTAGAATGGGAGCAAGCTTTTCTGGTAATGGTTCGGGCAATTCTTCGCTGAACTCATTCTCTAAAATAGACACAAGGGTATTGTGCTTAGAGAAGTGAAGACCTTGGTAGAGAACTTCGCTCGACATCGCCTCAGCTTCGAGGTGGGAGAAGCCCTGCGATATGGCATCGCAGTAAGCGGTGAGTGCTGCATCGACACGAGATGAAATAAAGGCTGCGTCTGTCATTAACTCGGAGTGATAATCATTGAGGTAAGTTTCCAACTTCAGGCGGAAGTAAGAAAGCTCTTTCTTAGTCTGATTCATAATATCATTCTGATTTTAGATGAAACAAGTCTTTGTTAGATGCCCATAGCAGTATTGAATTTATCAAGTTTTTCGGCGAGTTGCTCCATATCATGCTCGACTTTCTTATTTGTGATACGGGCGTAAATTTGGGTAGTTCTGATATTGGTGTGCCCAAGCATCTTTGATACACTCTCCATGGGTACACCTTTACTAAGCGACATCGTTGCAAAGGTGTGGCGAGCCACATGAAAAGTCAGATTCTTCTCGATGCCACAGAGATCGGCTATCTCCTTGAGATAGGCATTGGTCTTCTGGTTAGAGAGTATTGGAAGGAGTTTTCCCTCTCGATAAGTCTGATTACCGTATTTGGCAATGATACTTTTAGGAATATCTAATAAGAGAATATTCGATGATATACCACTTTTCTGACGCTGAGTCATAATCCATAGCTTATTATCCATAGTAACGATATGAGCAGGTGTGAGATTGGCTACATCAATGTACGCCAAACCTGTAAAGCAGGAAAAGATAAAAATGTCACGAACTAATTCCAAACGTTGGAGTTCTAAATCCTTGTTGGCAATTTTAAGGATTTCTTCATCAGTAAGAAAATCTCGATTGACTGGCTTTAAATGGAAGCCATAGTCAAGGAAGGGATCATGTAGCAAAATGCCACGTTTTTGGGCATAAATCGTTATGGTTTTTAGTGATTTCATCTTCTTGACTGTGGTGTTGTGCGAGCAACCGGCCACGGTGCTAAGGTACAACTCAAAGTCTTGAATCACAGAAGGCGAGAGTTCTGTCAGTCCAATATCCTTACGAGAATACTTGTGTATAAGAAACTCATAGAAGTGTCTCCTAACGACGCTATACTTCTGTAAGCTGTCTTTGCTAATTGTTCGTCCCACACGCTGTTTAACACCTTCAATAAACGAGTCAAAGACAGGGAGAAAATTTACATATTCCTTAGTCTTACCACAAAAAATGCTACGAATCTTATCCATCGAAAGAGTCTCATCGTCCTCAAACTTACGATAGATAGCATTCAGTGTATAGGAGATTCCATCCAATGCAGCATTGGCAGTTAGTGCATCTGCTGTGCGTCCTTTCAGTCTGCTGGTAGTGTTACTCCACAATGACTTGTCAACAAAGATCTTGGTAGACCCAAAATTTGCCATTTCTCCATTAAGGAATACACGGAGCATTACAGGCGACTTTCCCTCTTTGTTCTCGTAATTTGAGCGTAGGTAGAAGGATACCTTGAAATTCTGCTTCATACGCATCTTTGTTTTCTTGTAGTATTTCTGCTACAAAGTTCTACATAATGTATTGATATAGAAAAGACTGATGCCGTCAAAGAAGCCTTCATTTTCCTGTCACTGCTACATTTTTTACTGCTACAAAATTTGTGTAGCAGTATATGTAGCAGTATATGACCGAAAGATGACTATTAAAACATAGGGTTAAGCCGTCAGATTGTAGGGGGTATACAAAGAAAAATCGCTGTAAAACCTTGATTTTACAACGATTATCTATATTTTGAAGGCTGTTTTGAATGGGGTTGTGAAACCCTTTCGAAACCTTCTGGCGGAGAGAGAGGGATTCGAACCCCCGGTACCTCTCGGTACGGCGGTTTTCAAGACCGCTGTAATCGACCACTCTACCATCTCTCCTAATCAAGAAATAAATGACGTATCTCTCAATTGCGGTGCAAATATAAAGGTATTTTCTAAACGGGCAATCTTTTTGCCTGCTTTTTTGTTTTTGTACAGAACCGGTTAGAACAGTAACGCTTTGGCCAGGGGTGACGCATTAAAACTGTATTGTGATTAGTTGTTGTGGCTTCATTCGAGCCAATTTCTTTTGGATACGAGGGATTGAAGACTTCATATTCGTCTTCAGTCGCTCTATAATGAGTAAATTGATCTTTTGAATGAGATCCATAATCTGCGCCACATTCCTCGTTCTCTTGTGCGAGGCATCGTGTCCGAAATAGACATCCAAACAGTGATGCAACTTGTTCTCTATTGCCCAAT
>NZ_JRAT01000020.1:0-60801 GCF_000765945.1 Porphyromonas gulae | reverse complement strand
AATAAAATCACGGTTAAAAGGAAAGAGTCCGGTGCAATACCGAACTCTTTCTATAACCGGATAATGTTTAACCTGTCCAACTTTTTGGGTGCACTTCACTTGTCCTTTTAGGATGGGGGCTTTTTGTGGACTTTCGCGCCATATCAGCAATACATATGTTGATATTGTTTGCCATGTGTCGTCAAAAAAAATTTTGCGACCTCGGCTGCTCTCGATTGCTGCGGGACTGTCCCGTATCTGTCCCACTTTTTAATACAAAAACGGGTAACTGCCTAAATTATTTGCAGTTACCCGTTTACCAGTCGGGGTGACTGGATTCGAACCAGCGACCACACGCCCCCCAGACGCGTACTCTAACCGGGCTGAGCTACACCCCGCTTGCTTATTGCGTTGCAAAGGTAGGTTTTTTTATTTACCCTCCAAGAGTTTCGCGATAAAAATCGAAACATTCGTGCAACATTTTCTCCGTTATCTCACATGGTTCTGCCGGTAAGCCTATCCCTTTGAGGGGAATGAGCCTGATTTTGCCTTCCAGATTCTTCTTATCCTTCATGCAAAAAGCCGTCAGAGCCGGATATTGCTTACAGGTGAAAAAGAAGGGTGAGTAGTATTCTTTGGACCATGAGACCAGCGAGTAGAGGATCTCCCGAGGGAAACCATGTGCCACCACCGAATAATAGAGTTCGCAGATAAGGCCGATCATGACTGCATGGCCATGCGAGAGGCCTACATTTCCCGGTAGGCTATAGGAAAAGCTCTCTACCGCATGCCCGACGGTATGTCCCAGATTGAGCATACTTCTGAGTCCGGATTCGTGCAAGTCCCGATTTACTATCGACTCCTTGAAAGCTACGCTATGCCGAACGATCTCTTCCCATGCCTTCACATTATTACCGAACGGATCGAAAGATATGACTCCCTTCCACTCATTCGCTCCCATGAGAAGAGCATGCTTTATCAATTCTGCATATCCCGACAGCAGTTCACGGTCGGGTAGGGTAGAGAGGAAAGCACAGTCGCAGAAGACTGCTTCCGGCAGATGGAAAGTGCCTATTTCATTTTTGACGCCTTCGAAGTCTATGCCTGTCTTCCCTCCGACCGAAGCATCTACCATCCCCATCAGCGTTGTGCTGAGGTTTACCGTTCGGATACCTCGCTTATAGACCGAAGCGACGAAGCCGCCCAAGTCCGTAATGGTACCGCCTCCTATATTCAATAGTAGAGAGCGGCGTGAAGCACCTCTTTCGCTCAGCCATCGCCATAGGGATGGGCAGTTTTCCCAATGTTTGATCGTTTCCCCTCCGGAGAGCAAATACCAATCATCCGCGGCCGTTAGTGCTCTGATCGGGGCAATTCGCTCTGCATGCAGCGTTGCCACTGCCTCGTCGCACAAAACGAACAATCGGTCGTAAGCCATACCCGACAGTGCAGGTACCAGCTTATGACCGATAATATCTGTTCCGACGATGACCACAGGCAGGGGGATCAGTCCGTTAGCTCCGCTTCGGTCAGTATCTGCTGAATGGCAGCAGGCAGTCCTTTGGGATTCTTGCCGCCCGCCGTAGCAAAGTGAGGCTGTCCGCCACCACCGCCCTGTATGTGCTTGGCGGCACTTCGCACCAGTTTGGCTGCATCCATTCCTCCCTCCGTGAGGTCTTTCGAGAGCATCACTGTCAGTGCGCATTTTTCGCCACCTTCGGTCGTTCCTGCTATGAGGACGAAGCTCTCTTGCAGTTCGCCGGCTATCTGGAAAGCTATATCCTTAGCGGTCTCTGCCTCCATGATCTCCTGAAAGAGGAAAAGACGGATACCACGGCGACGAACGTCCTGCTCGAGAAGCGACTTTTTGAACTTCAGCATGCGTTCGTGCTTCATGTCCGCTATCTGTTTTTTCAGACTTGCATCCTCTTCGAGCATTTTCTTGATGGACTTGATCAGGTTCGGATTGTTGTTGAACAGCTCCTTTACAGCCAGCAGAATATCTTCTTTCTCGTATATGAAACGTTCGGCACCGATGCCCGTTACGGCTTCAATTCGACGAACTCCCGATGCTATCGAACTTTCCGTAACGATACGGAATGTCCCGATCATGCCGGTAGAGGGAATGTGCGTACCTCCGCACAACTCTACGGAAGAGCCATATTTGAGTACACGCACTTCTTCGCCATACTTCTCTCCGAAGAGGGCCATGGCTCCCATAGCCTGTGCTTCGGCAATCGGCACATCGCGAAACTCTTCCCGTTGGAAGTCGGCACGTATCCGCTCGGATACCAATTCTTCCACCTTTCGGATCTCCTCCGGAGACATCTTGCCGAAGTGGGAGAAGTCGAAACGAAGCACCTCCGGACTGACGAACGAACCCTTCTGCTCCACATGCGTTCCGAGGACTTCGCGCAGAGCTTCGTGCAGCAAGTGCGTAGCCGTATGGTTGGCCTCTGCCTGGCGGCGTTTGTCCTGATTGATCCGTGCCACGAAAGTATCCGTCGTGCTTTCGGGCAATTTCTTCATCAGGTGTACCGAGAGGTTGTTTTCGCGTTTCGTGTCGAATACATCATAGGCTACACCCGACTCATCGATCAGCTGACCGCTGTCGCCTACCTGTCCACCCATCTCCGCATAGAAAGGAGTGTCCGAGAGTACCACCTGAAAGTATTCCTTGTTTTTCTGCTTCACCTGACGGTAGCGCAGGATCTCTGTTTCCGTTTCGGTGAAGTCGTATCCTGAGAATTTGGATTCACCCTCACGCAGCACTACCCAGTCGCCGGCTTCTACGGCAGCGGCATTACGGGCACGCTCTTTTTGCTTCTGCATCTCCGTGTCGAAGCCTGATTCGTCCACCGTCATTCCATTTTCCGATAGGATCAGGGCTGTGAGGTCGAGGGGGAATCCGAACGTATCGTACAATTCGAAGGCAGCGGCACCGTCCAATACGGTGGAGCCGGCAGCCTTATTGTCGGCTATTTTTTTCTCCAGCAGGCGGATACCCGTTTCCAGTGTACGCAGGAAGCTCTCTTCCTCTTCTTTGATCACGCGGCTGATCAGTTCGCGCTGTGCTTGCAATTCGGGATAAGCATCGCCCATCGTATCGATCAGTGTCGGCAGCAATCGGTACATGAACGCTTCGCGGCAGTGCAGGAAGGTGTAGCCGTAGCGAACCGCACGGCGCAGGATACGGCGAATGACATAGCCGGCTTTGGCATTGGAGGGCAATTGGCCGTCCGTGATGGCAAAGGCGATAGTCCGGATGTGGTCGGCCACTACGCGCATGGCTATATCCGAGGCGGAATCCTCTCCGTATCCGATCCCCGTCATCGTAGCCAAAGCATGGATAAGGGGTTGGAAGACATCCGTATCGTAATTGGAAGTCTTGCCTTGCAAGGCCATACACAGACGCTCGAATCCCATGCCCGTATCGATCACCTTGTGTGGCAGAGGCGTCAGGGAAGAATCGGCTTTCCGATTGTATTGCATGAAGACGAGGTTCCATATCTCGATGACCTGTGGATGGCTCTTATTGATCAGCTCCAAACCGTTTATTTGGGCACGCTCTTCGTCCGAACGCAGGTCGATATGTATTTCCGAGCAGGGACCGCAGGGGCCGGTATCGCCCATTTCCCAGAAGTTGTCGTGCTTATTACCGTTGATGATTCGCTCTTCGGGCAGAAATTGTGCCCAGTAAGATGCTGCCTCATCATCGCGGTCAAGGCCTTCTTCGGGGCTGCCTTCGAATACGGTAGCATAGAGACGCTGAGGATCCAGACCCAATACCGTCACCAAGTATTCCCAAGCCCATTCGATGGCTTCTTTCTTGAAGTAATCGCCGAACGACCAGTTGCCGAGCATCTCGAACATGGTATGATGATAGGTGTCATGGCCTACCTCTTCGAGGTCGTTGTGCTTGCCGCTTACACGCAGACACTTCTGCGAGTCTGCTACACGAGTGTATTTAGCCTCGGTATTTCCGAGTATGATGTCTTTGAACTGATTCATGCCGGCATTGGTGAACATGAGCGTAGGGTCGCCTTTGATCACCATGGGGGCAGAGGGAACGATTTTATGACCTTTTGAGGCAAAAAAAGTCTTGAACGACTCTCTGATTTCTTTTGACGTGAGCATAGTTCGATTGCACGTAGTAGGTTGTTATTCTTTGATAATGAGGACAAAAATACGAATTTCTTTCCTCACAGAAGGATAACAGAAAGAGCGAAACGGATGTTTTTGCAAATGTGTTCGATATTTGAGGACTCAAATTCGTGAAATGTGAAGTTTTTTTGACGTGTATACTGATTATTCATCATTTTTGTAATGATAAGAAAGCCGAATTTTACGATTGGATAATTAGATAAAACATCATTTCTAATCGAATTTTCGACTGAAGATGTTTTGATAACATATAATGATCTTTGTTAGATCAGGAAAATGTCTATTGAGTTTTTTGAAAATATAATGTTTTGTAGAATTAAAGCAACTTGGATTTATGAGATTTAAAGAGTGTCAAATTGAGAAAATTAAAGAACAGGTTTCGATCCAAAAAAAAGAAGATTTAACAACAAGAGAAAAGGAGGAAAGAGATCTTCCTGAGAGGGATGATTTTCAACGTGATTACGCGAGAATTCTTTATTCATCTTCATTTAGAAGGCTACAAGGGAAGATGCAAATACTTGGAGTTGAATCTACTGCTTTTTTTAGAAACAGATTGACTCATAGCCTTGAAGTAAGTCAGATCGCATGTTCGATTGCTAATGAAATAAATAAGTCTCTAAATAATCAGGTCATATATGATAATTCAGATATGTATCTGTTGCAGGCTGCTGCTTTAGCTCATGATATTGGGCATCCTGCATTTGGACATAAAGGGGAGCGAGTGTTGGATACCATAGCAAAAGAGTCTGATCTCAATCTCAGATTTGAAGGCAATGCTCAAAATTTTAGGGTATTGCGACTTTTGGAGAAAAAAGGTCCGGACTTTAAAGGCTTGAACTTAACATACAGAACTCTTTTGGCAATTAATAAATATATAATTGAGGAAGATTTACATACTAAGAAGTTCATGTATAGAGAGGATTTTGAGTTTTTAGGAAATATCAGAAATCAAAATGGATTAAAAAATATAAGAACTTTAGATGTTCAGATAATAGATCTGGCTGATGAAATAGCCTATGCTGTTCACGATTTAGAAGACGCATTGTCGTTGAGATACTTTAATATTGATGAATTACTTTACAAGTTGAATATTGATGATCCCCAAATATATAATATTTTCAATGAAGATTTTGTATCAAAAGCGCGTGAGTATGCAATCAAGTCAGAATCCTATAAAACTATACAAGAATACTCACAGGTTTTCAGAAAGAGAATGACCTCTCTCTTAACTCATGAATTCATTAAAGATATTACTCTTTCTGAGATTTCCGAAGAAGACGCTAAAAAGCATGGAACAAAAAAAGGGGACTGTGAATTGTCTTTAGATAAATATAAGAATTTGTCTGAAAAGTTGAGGACTCTAATTTTTGAGTGTGTAACCAGAGACTCTGATATTGCTTTGTATGAAAGGCGAGGAGAAATAGTTTTACAATCTCTATATGAACTGTATTCTGATAAAAGTGTAAACAAAAATGGAATGCTATTTCCTCCTGACTATCGCCCTGATGATAAGGACGATGACAAAATATGGGCACGAAATACCATTGATTACCTTGCAGGCATGATGGATACTTTTGCCATTTCTGAATACGAAAAATATTTTGGGGTGAAATTTGATAAAATACCTATAAATAACAAATGAAATGAATGTAATAAATATTCTGTAGCTTATAAATTTGAAGAAAATTTGCTAATGAAAAATACGCGCCAAAAAACTTTTCAACAACGAAGGCGAGTTTGGAACCATTCTAAATAAGCAGCTTTTGGGAGGTAGGAATCAAGGAGAAAAAGATAAGAAAGTAGACAATTTTACTTGAAAACCTGCTTTCTGTGAGATTGGAAAACGATTTGTATATAAACCATTTTTGATTTATATATAGATCGTTTTCAATTTGTATATAAATCGTTTTTAGTTTATATATAGATTGTAAGCAGTTTATATATAAATCGTAGGGCAGAAAAGGCTGTTTGTCGAGATAATAAAACAAAGGCACCCGTCAAATTCGCAGAAGAATTCGACGGGTGCCTTATTAGTTCGGAGGATGAGCAAAGGGAGCTATTCCTGCTGATTAGCCATAGACGTAGATGTTTTTTATCCGACTTCGGAGTGAGATAAGCTGTATAGGAGTGGTACAATAGGCCACAGAGGGTATGGAGTGGATGAAGTCGGAGTACATGTCTATTATCATTTAGTCGTTTATTGATAGGTATTTACAGCCTGAAGAAGGATTTTCTTCGCCGACAAATGTAAGAAAAAAGCCGAACTCGGATGAATCGTAGATAGGTATTGGATACCCGAAAACAATTCCTCCTTTTACCATTTGCAAAAACTTTTGGGAAACTATCGAAAAGGGTGCTGTTTTTCTCAGTTGCGACGTCTCCATTCAGAGCACAAAACAGCTGCGGCAATAGCCACATTGAGCGATTCGATATGCCCCTCGACCGATGAACCGAAAGCCGGTATCGTAAGTCTGTCGGTGATCTCTGTCGCAACTTCGGGACTGATACCGCGCCCCTCACTGCCCAAGACGAGTATGGCAGGCTCGGTGAAGTTCGGCAAGGAGGCTTCGTACAGGCTTTGTCCATCCAGAAAAGCTCCGTAAACGGGTACTCTCTGCCGACGAAAAGAAGCCAGTGTATCGACCGTATTCTTTAGGGGTGTCGGCTGTACTCGTGCCAATGCTCCCATAGAGGCCTGTACGACCTTCGGAGAAAAGACGTCGGCAGAACCTGCCCCCAGCCACACATGACGGATACCGAACCAGTCGGCTGTTCGTAGGATAGTCCCCACATTGCCCGGATCTTGCACCCCATCCAAGAGCAGCGTCAGCCCTTCCACTACCGGCTCCGGCTCTGCAGGCAGATCGAATACGGCCATTAGTGGCTGTGGAGTGGTCTGCGTACTGATGCGCTTGAAGTCGAAGGATTCGGGTAGCTCCACTGCTTCGACATCATGCGGTACGCCTACGGCTCTTAGCATGGCAGCCGTGCCGACCAGCATACGACAGCGATAGAAAGGCAGCATCTCGCCGACGAGCTTAGGCCCTTCCACTGCGAAAGCCTGCTCTCGCAAACGGTATTTTCGTTCGCGCAGGCTTCGCAAGAATTTTATCTGATTGGTAGAAAGCATGATGAAATTCATCTAATCCTCAAGAATCGGCACATGAAAAGCTGTTCGAAGTGGGCAGCATCGAGACATCCGACAGCTGAGAAACTTCAATCCCGATCCTCCGGCAGCACCTCGATCCAATAGCCATCCGGATCGTTCACGAAGTAGAGCCCCATCTGCTCATTCTCATAGCAGATACAGCCCATGGCGCGGTGATATTCGCGTACGGCATCGTAGTCGCCCGTAGTCCGGACACAGAGATGCACCTCATTCTCTCCCAGATTGTAAGGCTCTTTCCTGTCCCTGAGCCAAGTCAGTTCCAAAAGAAAATGGCCGCTCTCATCACTCAGATAAACGAGGATAAACGACCCATCGGCCGCTTCTTTGCGCTTCACCTCACGAAAACCGAAAGCGCGGTCGTAGAAGGCCAGACTGCGCTCGAGGTCGAGGACGTTGTAGTTATAATGATCGAAACGCGTTGTAAAAGGTTTTTTTTGATTGTCCATGCCTAAAAATCATATTGAATACTTGTCCGAATCGTCCCTGAAAGAAGAAGAAATCAGGAAAACGGACCTGCTAAGGTGACAAAAACATTCCATCCTCCCAAATAATAGCCCTGTTGGAAAGGGCTATCAGCGAACAAAAGAGGTAAATCGCATCATGGCCACGCCATACGGAAACGAGTGCGGCCGTCGGCATCGGTGGTCAAGGAGAAGGACCAGCCGTGGCGGGTCAGTACTTCGCGAATAACGACCAAGCCTATCCCCTGACCATTCGGCTTGGTGCTGAAGAATGGTGTAAAGAGACGGGCGGCGACGTCATCGCTGATAGGCTGTCCGTTATCCTCTACGAGCAGATTGTGACCATCTAGACAGAGCAGAACCGTCTTTGCCTCCGAGGCTGCCATATTTTCATACCCTGCAAAGCTCTCTACCGCATTGCGTAGCAGATTGATCACTACTTGCTCTATCTGCTCGGAATCGCAATGGACAAAGCAGGAATTTTGCTCTTTGCACATCTTCATTTCCACACCCATTTCGGCAGCTAAAGGCTGCATCAGCAGCATGCACCGCTCGCATAGAGATACCAAGTCTACGGAAGATAGGGTAGGATCGGGTAGCTTGACCACTTCGGCAAATCGTGTGATAAAGCGACTCATGGCCATACACCGATCGCGGCAGAGTGCAATGGCCTCTGATACTTCCCCTTCGGGTGTATGAGGCGTGTCGTCGAAAGCATCCCCCACGGCATTCAGCACACCGATTATACCGGCAGTGCTGTTATTGACCTCATGGGCTATCAGCCTGATCAGTTTTTCATAGGCTTCTTTCTCGGCCGAACGCAACTCCTCGGTCAGAGTTTCGATACTGAAAAAGAGACGGCTGAACGATCGATCGTAGAATCTCATCCGCGTAATCCGCCTCACCTCGGCCGTAGGCAATCGCCATGTACGGGACTCTCCTTCGCCCAGCTCGTCCGGACGGAAAGGGATCTTTGCACATACTTCCTCCAATGGTCTTTTGATAGGGATATAATCATCGGGCAAGTCCAACAGTCTGCGAGCGGCAGGATTGACGGACACAACTCGCATGTCGAAATCCAAAACGACGAAACCCACGGGCGAAACATCCATCACGAGCGAAAGGAAATTGTCTCGTTCCTCCAGTCTAAGTCTTTCCCTCTTGAGGCTGTGCATCAGCGCATTGTAAAGCTCTACCACCCGGTCTGCATCCGGCTGACCGACAGGAGCAAGGGTAGTGGCATAGTCCTGCGAACGGAGCATATCCATTCCATCGCCTACGGCTCGTATCGGCAATACCACCTTATTATATAGAAAACCGAGAAAGAAGAGGAGAGCGACCTCTATGGCCAGTATGATGAAGAGCCCACTCCTCTCCACCGGAGGGTATAGGAGAGTCATCGCTATGAGCATCAAGGTGAGCGATACTCCTGTCAGGAGCAAAACGCGTAGGGATATTCTGCCCAATCGTTTCATCGTGCCGATTCTGTTTTACACGCCATCATAGTCCGTATTTCTCCATTCGCCGGTAGAGAGCTGCCCGACTCAAACCCAGGGCTCGTGCAGCACGACTGACGTTGCCGTTGTATTTAGTCAGCGTCTCTCGGATGGCAGCCTCTTCCATGTCGGTCAAAGCCCGTTCGTCGGAGCAGTCTGCTGCTGTTACCTGCAGACCGAAGTCAGCCACATCCTGGGCACTGATTTCTCTCGCTCCCGAGAGCAATAGTGTACGCTCCACTACGTTTTTCAATTCGCGCACATTGCCCGGCAGGGGCATGGCGCAGATACGTCGTATAGCTTCTGCACTCCAACTGACAGGGGACAATCCGCCCGATTGGGCAAAAGCATTGCTGAAGGCTTCCACCAGCAGCGGTATATCCTCCTGACGCTCGCGCAGCGGAGGCAGATGCAGATGTATCAGGTTGATTCGATAATAGAGATCCTCTCGGAAACGTCCCTCGGCTACCATCTGCTCCAAGGAAGCATTCGTAGCCGATACCACACGGACGTCCACTCGGTGGGAGACGCTCTCGCCCAGCGGCTCGAATGTTTGTTCCTGTAACACTCTCAGCAGCTTCACTTGGTTGCCGACAGGCAGTTCGCCTATTTCGTCCAGAAAGATAGTGCCGCCATCGGCCAGCTCGAACCGTCCTTTTCTGTCGGAAAAAGCATTGGTAAAAGCTCCTTTCTTATGTCCGAACAGTTCGCTCTCGAACAGACTCTCGGGAATCCCGCCCAAATTGACCTTGACAAATGGAGCTGAAGCGCGTTTGCTCCCACGGTGCAAGGCCTCGGCTATCAATTCTTTGCCCGTACCACTCTCGCCCGTGATCAGCACAGAGGCATGCGTGGGAGCTATGCGGCGTATCTGTTCTTTGATCCTACAGATGGCATCGCTCCGGCCTATGATATGAGCACAGGGGTCATTCCCCTTGATCACCGTTTTCGGCTGATGGGCTGTATCTCTGTTAGACTGTTTCGATGGATCCGCCATAGCTGAGGGAGCAGCCAGATGCAAGGCCGTATCTATGGCACGAAGGAGTCGATCATTGTCCCATGGCTTGCCGATGAAGTCGAAGGCTCCGAGCCTCATTCCCTCCACTGCCAGCGGAATCGAAGCCCAAGCCGTCATCAGTATGACCGGGCAGGAAGTGAATATCCGCATCTTCTCCAGCAGCTCCAATCCCTCCCTGCCGGAGGTCGAAAGGGAGAAATTCATGTCCATCAGGATTACGGCCGGCTTGCAGTCGCTATCGGGATTTCGCACGATGGACAAAGCTTCGTCGGGACTGTTGGCTAAGACGGGATTATAGCCGGCTCGCTTGAGCACCAGACGCAGTGCGGCACAGACAGCCACATCATCGTCCACGACCAAAATATCGATCAGTTTTTCCATTGCACGGTAAAAGTACAAATTGGCATCGAAGCATGGCCTTCTTTGCTAAAGAACTCGATCGGGAAAACAGTTCTTTCCTGCATCGAACTCCACTGATATGGTGCTCTTCCGTTCCTCTCTAGATGCAGATGTCGCCTTTGCCTGGAACTTGTATTGCTTATCTGTGGAATGTGTACCCTGTGCATCCATGTGCTTCGGCAACTGTTTTATCGGAAAGTCATTATCTTCGTTCGTCAAAGAGATGCCTGTGTATCTCTTCAATACGGTATTTATCATCGTTATGCCCATATCGAAAAGTTATCTTGGCAGACAGCTCCTATGTCTGCTCGGTCTTGCCGCTTCCATCCTTGTGGGAGCCTTGTCGCAGAGTTGCCGAGGTTGTGCATCCGGAGGGGGGAGAGCCGACAGTATCCCATGCGACTCCTCTGTCGTATCGGGGCTGCGCTCTGCGGATACGCTGCGCGTGGCTACACTCTCGTCATCGACCACCTACTTCGTGTACAAAGACGAAGAAATGGGCTACGAGTACGAACTGGCCAAGCTGCTCGCCGACTCTCTGGGCTTGACTTTGGTCGTAGAGGTAGTGCCCAATGATGAGGCTCTTTATGCTGCAGTCGATACCGGTCTGGTCGATATGGCAATTACGCCTCAGGCCGCGACCTTCAAGGGTAAGCAGAAGTATCTCTTTGTCGGCCCCGAAGAAATATCAGGACAAGTATTGGTACAGCGCACCGATGGCAATCCGCGCATAACGAACGTAACAGACCTTATTGGCAAGCCCGTCACGGTCATGGCTCATACTCGCTATGCCGATCGGCTCCGGCATCTGAATGAAGAAGTGGGGGGAGGTATCGATTCGCTGATCCTCAGTGGAGATACACTCACGACGGAGGATCTGATCACGCAGGTAGCCAAAGGGGAAATAGACTACACCTTTGCCGATGAACAGTTGGCACGACTGGCACGAACCTACTACCGCAATATAGACATCAGCATGAGAGTAGGCTTCGGCCAGAGGTTGCAATGGATCGTCCGCAAGGACAATCATTGTCTGGCACGGTGGGTGAATCGGTGGGGAGAGTCCATCCCCGACAAGGAATCGTACCGAGCCATACAGAAGCGATACTTCGAGATGAGCAAGAGCAACGATGAGATCGAAGAGGAGCAGTCTGCGCCCCGACCTCGCATCAAACTGACAAAAGGGAGTATATCGCAGTACGATACCATTTTCAAGCACTATGCCGAGGAACTCCGGCTTGGCTGGTCCTGGCATCTGCTCGCATCCATCGCCTACCACGAATCGCGCTTCAATGCCGGTATCGTAGGTTGGTCCGGTGCCAGAGGACTGATGGGTATCATGCCGAGGACAGGCCGGCGCTTCGGGGCCGACAAACAGGAGCTTTTGGATCCGGAAGTTTCGGTGCGCGTCTCCATCCGATGCCTGTTGGTGTTCAAGAACGAATTTCCCGATGTGACGGATCCGGAAGAAAGGCTCAAGTTTACGCTCGCTGCCTACAATGCCGGTTCGGGTCACGTGGCGGATGCAAGGCGTTTGGCAGCGAAGTACGGGGGCAACCCCAACGTATGGGACAATAACGTGGAAGCATACATCCGCCTCAAGAAGGATCCTAACTACTATAACGATCCTGTCTGTCGCTCCGGCTATCTGCGAGGTACGGAAACGATCAATTACGTGCGCAACGTAATGGCTCGTTATCAGGCATACAAACAGAAGGATTGATACCACTACTGCATCTAAAAACAGCATGTTTCAGGCACAGCACTTGACCAAAAGCTTCGGCGATTTGGTTCTTTTCGAAGACCTCTCTTTCAGTATAGAACGGGGTGAAAAGGTCGGACTTATCGCACGCAACGGTAACGGGAAAACGACTCTGATGAATATCCTTACGGGGATCGACTCGCCCGACTCCGGAGAAGTGATCTACCAAAACGGTATCCGCCGCGCATACCTGCCGCAACTCCCCCAAGTACTTCCGGGCAGTACCGTACTGGAGACCTGCTTCGGACACAACGATGAGATGACCTCCCTGATAGCGCGATGGGAGGAGGCTTCGGCTCGGGGCGACGGCAAACGCATGGAGGAGTTGCTCCCCGAAATGGATGCCCTCGGCGCGTGGGAGTACGAGCAGCGCGCACGGGAGATTCTCACCCGTCTGCATCTGGACGATCTGCACCGCACCACGGACAATCTCTCCGGTGGGGAGCTTAAGCGTATCGCTCTGGCGGGCACGCTCATCGGCAATCCGGAACTGCTGTTTCTGGACGAACCGACCAATCATCTCGATCTGGACGTGATCGAATGGCTGGAGGGCTACCTCTCGCATCAGCAGATCGGACTGCTTCTGGTCACCCACGATCGCTACTTTCTGGATCGCGTATGCAACCGCATACTGGAGCTGGACAACAAACAGCTGTATGCCTACAGGGGCAACTACGAATACTACCTGAACAAACGGGAAGAGCGGCTGGAAGCTGCCGAACGCGAAACGAGCCGCGCTGCCAACCTCCTGCGCCGCGAAGCGGAATGGATGCATCGCAGACCGCAGGCACGGGGTACGAAAGCGAAGAGCCGCATCGATGCCTACTACGAACTCAAGGAAAAAGCCCAACCTCGCCACCGGGACGAAACGCTCCACCTCTCGGAGCAGGGCAGATACATAGGCAATAAGATATTCGAAGCTCACAAAGTCTGTAAAGCTTTCGGCGAACGCATTATCCTGAGCGATTTCGACTACACTTTCAGCCGATACGACAAGGTGGGCATCGTAGGGCCCAACGGCGTGGGCAAGACCACTTTCCTCCGGCTGCTGCTCGGCGAAGAAGAGCCGGACTCAGGGTATTTCGATGTAGGGGAGACGGTTCGCTTCGGCTACTACAGCCAGAAGGGTATGCAGTTCGACGAAAATAAACGCGTCATCGAAGCCGTGCAGGACATCGCCGAAGTGATTCGGAACGAAAAGGACGGTACCATCCTGTCGGCATCGGCCTTGCTGACGCAGTTTCTTTTTCCGCCCGAAAAGCAATATACGCCGATTCACAAGTTGAGCGGTGGCGAACAACGCAGGCTCTACCTCTGTACCGTACTGATGAAGAACCCCAATTTCCTGATTCTCGACGAACCTACGAACGACCTCGACATCCTCACGCTGAACGTACTGGAGAACTACCTGAGCGAATTCAAAGGATGCGTGCTCGTCGTCTCGCACGACCGCTTCTTCATGGACAAGGTGGTGAATCACCTCTTTACGTTCGAAGGGAACGGCATCGTGAAGGATTTCCCCGGCAACTACACGCAGTATCGCGAATACAAGCAGCAGGAAGAGGCCGAAAGACAGGCCGTCGAATCTTCCTCCACGACACGCAAGGCGGAAAATGAAAAGCCCCGAACCGACACTGCCGAGCGTCCGCGGAAGCTGACTTTCAAGGAGAAGCAAGAGCTGGAACAGCTCGAAGCCGAACTGCCAAAACTGGAAAAGGAGAAAGCCGAACTGGAATCCCGCATGAGCAGCGGCACGATGTCCACGGACGAACTCCTCACCGCCGGCGACCGCATCGCTGCCCTGATCGAAGAGATCGACAGCAAGGGGATGCGCTGGCTGGAGCTGAGCGACATCTGAACAGAGACGGCATACAGTAATAAACATCAACGATAACGATATGAAACGAACCTTATTTATCCTGCTTGTATTCGTGGTCTGCTGTGCGGCTGCGGCACAAACCGGCGAAGTACGCCGCCGCGTCCTGATCGAAACATCGCGGGGCAAAATGACGGTAGAGCTTTTCAACGAGACGCCGATCCATCGCGACAACTTCATCTCCCTCGTCCGCAGTGGAGCTTACCGCGGCGTGCTCTTTCACCGTGTCATCAACCAGTTCATGGTACAGTCGGGCAACCTCCTGAGCAAAAACGCCAAGCCACTCGAAGACCTCGGCAACGATACCACGACGCGTACCCTGCCTGCGGAGATCGATCCGTCCAAACACTTCCACCGACGAGGTGCACTCTGCGCAGCGCGACAGGGCGATGACGTCAATCCCGAAAAACGCTCATCGGCCACCCAATTCTACATCGTTACGGGGCGATTCTTCACCGACTTCGACCTCGAACGCATGGCAGAGGAGAAGAAATGCACCTTTTCGGAAGAGCAGAAGAAAGCTTATATGCTCCAAGGCGGTACACCTCACCTCGATGGCGACTACACCGTCTTCGGCCAACTGATCGAAGGCGAGAAGACCCTCTCCAAGATCGAACGCCAGCATACGGACGAGCGCAATCGTCCCCTGAAAGACGTCGTAATCCTCGATATGACGCTGCTGGACTAAGCCCACTGTCAAACCCGTACAGACGAAGAGGGGCAGTATCCGAATTATTCTTCCTGTACAACTATCGACTTGTTCTTGAAATACTCGAAACCCAATAATCGGGTTAGCCATTCGGGAAAGTCGGCAGTCGAATATGTTTTACCGATAAGGGCCTGTATTTGTTCGCTCCAATCGGGTCGCAACCGCTTCATTTCAGGGCTTAAGTAAATCATGAAAGGAACACGGCTACGATCCGCCTCATCGATCGGTGTCCCGTCATACGGATGCGTATCGCCCTGTACTCCAAGATTGCCCATATAGATGACAATGGAAGGTGTACTGCTATAGAAATCGATGATTTTTCCAAGTATATGGTCGTGATACAGCAAGAGATTGTGGTATTGGGCTAAAACGTCTCTATCATCAGGCTGTATGTTGTCGAAGACTGTGAAATGACGACGATCAAAAGTCCAAAAGTCCCTGTTGACACGAGACCAAATACTCCCTTCTCCACCTTGTAAATGAATAACACTGAACACGGATTGGCTCCCCTGCCGATAATCGGTCAAATGTTCGAGCACAGCCTCGTCGAGAGGCGAATTGCCGTTCCAGCATTCCTCCGAGGCACGCAGATTGACATGATAGGAAGAGTCGCAATCGGCAGCAAGCTGGGGTACTACATCCAGCCAGGGAGTTGCTTTGGGCGTATTGTCGAGCCAAAAAGTTCGATAACCGGCCAGTCGCATGACTCCGGGCAAAGTGGGATAGACATCCCAGCTGCTTTCGTCTCCGGGGTCGTAATAGGACAGTGCTTGCGCCATGGCAAAGTGGGGCGTATTGTCCGCGGTGTAAGCCTTGTCTAAAATGAACAACTCCTGAGAAGCTATCAGAGAATCGATAGTCGGCGTATTCTTTATATAATGTCCATAGCAGTGCATCAGGTGCGGATAAATAAGCCGGTCATAGACTACGATCACATTGTGAGGAGTGTCGATCGTTCGCTCTCTGTGCAAGTGATTCTCATGAGGGGCTTGGGGATGGTAGTAAATATTGGACAGGGAGATCTCCTTTTGGGCCATCCTATTGCTTAGCCAAAGTCGTTCGGGTAATGACATCGCATTGTAACGAATCCAATTGCTCCGGTAGGCTGCATATATATATTTGGCATGCCATACTCCGAGAAAAATCATCAGTAAAACAAGAACGATCAGCCCCCAACGTCCTCGATGGAAACCCCTGACGGAAGTCGGCATCTTGCCCATCAATATCAATAGCAAAGAGAATCCCTTTCTGACAGACCAAGGCAGCAATCGGGCTATGACAAAAGCGACTAAGAGCAAAAGTAGTCCACGACCAAAAAGCATCGCGTTTCCACCGGACCGGAAGAACCCGATAGCCTCGGATGGATTGGTTGCCAGTATAGGCTGCGCCATGGCTCCGGAAAAAGGAAGGCGGTAAATGTTGATCAGGTAGAAATCCGTGAGGAAAGAAACACAGATATAGACCAGTTCTATACCGATTACAATATTACGTATGATTCTATTAGGGATGAAAGCCGGTACAAGGTAGCCCACCAGAGACCATGCCAGCAATGCCCTCAGCATTCTCATCTGCCCCTGGCTATCGACTCCCATAGCTTGTAGCTCAAGGAGGTTGAAAAATTGGACAAGGAAAAGAAAAATCAGCAGCCAGATCAGTTGATAGAGACGCCTGTCCAATCCTAAAAAGAATGCGCCCATTTGTTTTCGTTCCATTTTCGTCTTATTTGCTTTGATATTCAGGATGCTTGGGTGTAAACTCCGTTAAGGCATCCCAGCCTGTGATAATTCTTTTTCGAGAATAGTCATACTCGTCGCTCCAGAGCTCCAGCAGAGGATTGCTGTAGCTGTTCTTGATGCCCATAAGGGCAGCAAGGGAATTGGGCAGGAGGTCTGTCATGAACGGTTTCCTGTGCGCTGTTTTCACCTTATCGCTTATATCGGGGTTTTCGGCCATAAAGCGAGGACTCATATATACCATAAAGGGGATTTGTAGAGCAGTGGGAGCATTGGCATGCACAATGGCCTGCGAATGTTTGGGATCATCGTAGCGCACCAAACCGTGATCGGAGAGATAGATAACGATGGCAGAAGAGTTCTCATACCGTTTGATGATCTCACCGAGCACATAATCGCTATAGTAGACGGAGTTCATATACTGAGCAGAAAGCTCGTTTTCTTCCAAGGCATGCGATTCGGGGATATCTTTTCCCGAGAATTTGGCATAATCGGCGGGATACCGATCCTCGAATAAGGCATGGCTCCCCATGAGATGAATGATCTGCAGCAGATTTGTGCCACATTGTTCATGGCTCTGAAGCAGTGGTAGTATGGCTTCGTCGTAGGAGTTGTTTTGCTTTCCCCACATCCATGTCGTAGTAGAATAGTGTGTGGTGTAGAAAGTGCTATCGCAAGTTTGGGCGATGGCTGCTACCATTTCGACAAAGAAGCCGCTCTTTTCCTGATTGCTGCTCCAATGTGTGCGGTACCCGGCCGAGCTGAAAGCCCGCGAAAGGGTAGGATAGTCCAGCCAGTCGGTCTCCTGCTCGGTGTTCGTTTGGTGGTATGTAAGCACCGACTTGAGAGATGAGTTGGTATTTGCGGCACAGGTGACCACATCGTCGTAAAGAACCATATGGCCCATAGCGCAGAGAGAGTCTATAACCGGCGTATTAGGCAAAGGATAGCCATAGCAATGCATATCCAGCCTACGAAGAGATTCGCCCATGACCAATACGACGGTATGCGGCTTGCGTTGCGGAGAGATGGAAACATCCCCGAAGGAATGAGAAGTGAGCGATTCCACCATACTGCTCATCGAAGCATTATCCTGTATGGCATGCATCGTGCCCAGTACGAAGCGTTCGCTCAGAGCCAATCGATTGTATGGTGTGGATTCATCCAGCTTGTAAAACTCTTTGCGCGAAGCGACAACGGAAATGATAAAAACGACCGAAAACAAAACAACATATGCACCACGTCCAAATAAATATCGGATGCGACACAGTAGAGGGAAAATCAGTCTTCTGCCAATGGATATTGCAGCTAGCAAGAGAAGGATGGCTGCTCCTTTCGCCCACGAAGCAAAGGTGATACCACCCAGGAAATAGCCCGGATTGGCTTCGGATGGATTGTTCGTGTGGAAATGTATCAGAACGCTATCCGTGATAGGTGTGTCCCAGAGCGTCAATAAATGGTATTCGTATATAAACAGGACGGAAAACGGGACAACGATCAAGGCGGTGAGTATATGCCTCAACCATTTGTTAACTGCAAGAGAGGGCAAGATCCAGATGAACGCTGTCAGGGGCAAAGCTCCGGTAAGAAAAGGCAGGAGCCAATCGGTCTTGATCGTCGTTTGATGGTAGAAAAAGGCTGCATTAACGACCTGCAACAATAATAAATAACAGAGTAAAGAGACCGAAGAGTAACTCAAGAGTCTGTTTCTTAAGGCTCGTATATATAGAGAAGATGTTCCGCTACTTTCTGTATGATAAAGTTCCGAATCCTTTTCAGTTTTCATCGTTGTTAAATTTGGTTGTCGTGCAATACAAAAGTAGATAAAAAAGAAGTTTTATCGGACTTCCTTATCTGATATAGATGGGGCTATTTCGATTCCCTGAGAATGATCGATCTTGTTATATTTGCCGCCGGTAAAGCTAAGGATAGCAAGCAGATTGCTCTATCCTACACTCTTTACCCGCTCAATACCAATACATTAGATAAACTGCTAATTGCTACCCGACATGTACACCGACTTCTCACATCTCCTCCATCTGCCGATATGGATGCTACGGTCGCATCCATTTCCTCCGTATTCGATGAACACCTTGGGGAATAAAGACTATATGGCTCATCCTGTATAAGGACGAAATACCCTTTTGATACTCCTCCTAAGGGACCGGGCACCTACTGAGTTTGCTGTTAAACTCGGTGGGTGCCTTTGTTTTATCACCTCCCGAATCAGCCTTTTTCAGCCTGCGATTTATATATAAATCATTTACGATCTATATATTTATTGAAATCGTTTTATATATAAATAGAAAACGATCTGTATATAAATTGAAAATGCTTTATATATAAATCGTTATACGAACACTTCAAAATCGAAAATCGACCTGTGAAAATCCGTTTTCTCATCTTTTTTGCCTCGCTTGCCTTTCTTTTTCGGGTGCTTATTTAGAATCATTCCAAACTCCGCTTCGTTGTTGAACAATTATTGAAATAAATATTCCTAAAATTTTTTATATCGCTCATATAGTAGAATGATCAATATATTGGTTTGGAGTTTTCGATAGGATTTTAGTCCATATTAACCGTTCGATTAACCGTTTGTTGTACCATTATATGGCATGAGATTGAAGAAGAATTTTCTGATAGAGATGTCATTTGGATCTTTTTTCGTATATTTGAGAAAGTTTTTGATCCATCTTGGAGTGTCCTATCTTAATGACTAACAAACTTTTTTGTTTTCGGCAAGCTTGTTCTCTCCTTACTCTGTTTTGAAAAAATAACTTAATATTGGATTCGCTTTGAAAAGAAGAAGTAAAAATAATTGTTCCGGTGTTTTGACATGTGATCAAATAAAATCCCTGGGCATTATTTCTGAAAATTTCAATGAGAAAAATCTCAGACCTGCTAGCTATGATTTGAGCTTAGGTGATGATTATTTTGTCCCGCCGGAAACTCGCAGTGAAGGGGCAGTCATGGAAAAATGTTCACAGCATAATGATGTTCTTAAAATTGGAGAATTTTCAACTGTAGGTTTTTCTACAGATGAAGTTTTAAAAATGCCATCAAATGTAATAGGTCGCTTTGACTTGCGTATCCACCTTGCGATCCAGGGGCTTGTTTTGCAAGTTGGAACGCAAATTGAACCAGGGTACGAGGGTCGTCTTTTTGGCCTTTTGATTAATTTTTCTTCAGAGCAAATTTGTATACATAAAGGTAGTCGAATTTTGACGGCTGAGTTTTCATACACTTCTTCGGACATAAGGGGTTTAAATACAAAGATTTGCAGAACACTTAGCGATTTTTGCAAAATAGGTGATGGCCTTTCTCCACGGCCTATAGTTCAAGGTTCTATAGAATCCGTTTTAAAATTCATAAAAAAAAGCAGAAAGCAAATAGAGGACGATGCTAAATCCCTAAAAATGCTTATGGGTGAATATGAGCTGAAAAATAAAAAAGAAAAAAGCCAGTTTTATGCGCTTTCAATTGCAGCATTATCTTTGGCTCTTACTGTAATTATACCTATTTCTGTCGCTTATATAGATGTTCGAAAAGATTACTTCGATATAAAATCTGAGGTTAATCAACTTATTGAAAATAATAAGGTGACTAACAATATGATTAAAATGATTCAAGATCAGCGAATCAATAAAAAAGAGAATCATAATGACAAAAATATTACTGACTCTACATTTCATTTCATTCTAAAAAATAAAGACTAATTTAATGGTTTCAACAGAAAAAGATATTATATTTATAGGAGCTGGATTTGCTTGCTTATCAGCAGCAAATAAATTGAAGGATTTGGGGCTTAAGAACTTTCTTGTTTTAGAAAAAGGTCATCCTTTAAAAAAAAGGTTCTGTCCAGGCTCATGTAACTACTCTTGCTCTTTCTGTAAAGTATGTCATACAGTTGAGGGTGTAGGTGGTGCAAATGCTTTAAATGGAAATAAGTTTTGTTATTTCCCTGCCAGTCAAAAAATAGTAGAAAGATTTGATTTAAATCGAATTGAAAGTGTAAATGTTTATCTGCAGAATAAATTATATCCCTATTTTGAAAAGACTCTTAATTTCATTGATAATCGACATAAAAAAGAACAGGATTACTTCAAGAAAAAATACTTTTCGGATGCTTTTTACAAGGGTGAATTTCAAATGATCGTATCAATGCTTTTAAATCCTATCTCTGATTTTTTGGTTTCAGAATGTGAAGTTCTTTCAATAAGAAAGGAGAAAAGCATTTTTTTTCTTGAAACAAGTACCGGAAAGACATATAAGGCCAAAAGTGTCGTTTTAGGGACAGGTCGAAGTTCATCTAATTTCATGAAGAACCTATTTGATTCTTTCAATTTAAGTTATCAAGAACAAAAACAAGATATTGGAATAAGAATTGAATCCGATGCTGACTCTTTCACAAATGAATATTTCTATCAGAGTGATCCCAAGATCAAGCTTAATTTCCCGAATTTAGGACAAGGAAGAACTTTCTGTGCGCATAATAATGGAATAGTAGTCCCTGTACGGTTTAATAATTCTTTTTTTGCAGACGGCGCATTCTCTAATACTCCTACAAGTAGGAATAATATTGCAATAATGGTAAGATCAAATGATAGACTGCCAAATATAGCGTTAGAGCATTGGTGTAAATCAATAAATGATCTGGCAAGGAATAGTTTATGTTTAGGAGATTTGATTTTAAACAGCGACTTTATTCATAATTTAAGAACGATGATACCGTCTTTTCCTTCGGCAGTTCATGCTAGGTTGTTTGAGTTAACAATAGAACACTTATTGATGGGTAAGACTCCACTTCTAAAAAGAGGAAGTGTTGTTAGGATTTTCGCACCAGCAATTGATCGTCAATGGTTACAGCCAGAGGTTAATCTTGATTTTTCTTTAAACAAAGACAATAATATATATGTTATAGGAGATGCCGTTGGTAGATCCAGGGGCTTTATTCAGGCTCTTTTTTCCGGTGTTTTATGTGCTAATGGTTTATTTGAAAAAGAGTTTTCTCAAAAAACTAAAAAAATATGCTTAAGTTCGGTGTAGCTGGTTTTCCCATTGCCTTTGAAAAGACAGAATTTAGAAAAAAAAGACTCAATATTTTCCAGTGGCTCTCATCTCTAGGGATTGATGCTTTTGAGCTTCAAATGACATATGGACCGAGAACAAGTCCTGATACATGTAAGGAAATGAGTTCTATTTCCTTGGATTTTGATATAAAAATTTCAGTTCATGCATCGTATTTTATTGTTTTTACATCCCATGATAAAAAAGCTGTAGAACGTTCTTGCGAAACCTTGAAGAGAACATATGAATTGGCAGATCTATTAGGTGCTGATGTCGTTGTATTACATCCTGGCTCTTTGTATAAAGAGGATCCGAAATTTGTAATGGAGCGCTTTTTGGATAATATAAATATTTTCTTTTCAGATATTGGTAATAGTCATATTGGGCTTTTTTTAGAAACTGCAGGAAAAAGAGGACAATTAGGGTCAGTTGAAGAAATAGTCTATTTAACAAAGCAAATTAAAGGAATGTTTCCATGTTTTGACTTTGGTCATATTCATGCGCGAACCCTTGGAACATTAGCAGATACTGAGTCTATTCATAGTCTATTTTCCAGATTAATTGCTTTAGATGCCTTTTCAGATCGGTATCATTTGCATTATACACCTATTGACTATGGTAGCCATGGAGAAATCTCTCATAAATCTATTTCTGATACCTATCCCACCAATCCTTTCCCTACTTTATTTGATGATCAGCCCAAAGGCTTGTACCACCCAAGATTTGAACCAATTTTGGATAACTTGATAAGTATAAATGCTAATTGTACAATTATTTCAGAAACACATAATAGCCAAGAAATAGGTGCTATTGCTATGAAGGAGTATTACAATAAGAAAATCATGTAATAATGCTTATATCGATTTCAGGTTCTCATTCGGTTGGAAAGACCACTTTGGCAGAAAGGTTAGTAGAAGATCTTAATAGCTCAATGCGTATATCCTTGATTCCAGAAGCAGCGCGAATACTGATTAAAAAGCACTTTTTCATGAATCAACATATTACAGAATGGGGAATTGTTAATTATCTTCATCATTATTTATGTCATGAGAGATTGTGCAATTTGGGAACTACTATTTCAGACCGATCTCTAATTGATTTATTATCCTATTTAATAGTCAATAAGTCCAGTAAGATAAGAAATAAATATATCTATTTGGTAGAGGAAATAGTTTTTGAGGAATCAAAAAGGTTTGATTATTATTTTTATCTTCCAATTGAGTTTCCAATTTCTTATGATAATGTTAGACCATTCGAAATATCTTATCAAAAAAAAATTGACAAAACTCTTGTATATTTATTTCAGTTATATAATATCGAACCGATTGTTGTATCTGGCTCTCTTGAAAATCGAATAGAATTGGCAACTAAAATAATTTTAGGTGAAAACAAATAGGTATAAAGGTCTCGTTTATCTGCGAGAAAATGGCTTCCCAGTTCCAAATTTTTTGAAGATCAGCTCGACTAATGATCTTGATTATTATTTGCGAACTTATTCTACATTTTATGCCCCATTGGGTTGGACTATAAGAACATGCAAGAATAGTGGAGAAAATGAGTTCCTTTTATTTTATAAGAATCGACTTTCCTATGATAAACTTGTTAAGTTGCTAAAAATCAAGTTGCAAAAAAACTCGAACGAATTTTATATTATATATCCTTCTTGGTCTTTCTTGTTTTCATTTAATATAATAAAAGAAATGAATAGATATATCATTGAAGGAGTTTATAAATCGCAAAAGACCATTTCTGCTTATAGCAAATTGCCAGATTTTGTCTTTATATATGATAGAGTTACAGATCGTTTTATGAGCAAAATTGATTGTAACCAGGAAAGTTTATTGATTCATAGCATTAGAAAGGTGATAAAACATATGGAAAATATTCACTACAACAATTGTTATTCAGAAGTTGCTTTTACGACTGAAAGAAAGATTTTTTTTTACGAGTTTTGGTTGCTATAAATTATTATTTATATATCTGATTTAAATCTGATAAATTTCATTTAAAATAATGGCATATGTGAAGTTGATTGAAGAAAGTGCAGAGGCTGGTATGTAAAGGAGAAGTACTCTTTCTTTTTTGCTATATTCCTACATCTGAATATCTCACAACCATTTGAAAAACAAGGATAAGCCGATAAGTCAATCATGGCAGCTACATCAAAATAGAAATATTTTTGGTTTTACATGTAAAAGATTATTTTTCTGAATTAAAAGATCATCGCGTCGTGGGTAGTTGTAAGCATAAGTTAAGCGATATATTGGTGATCGCTTTGCTTACTTATCTGTGTGTGGTGGAGGGGACTATGAGTCTATCCATGAGCTTTGTTTGTGTGAGGAGCTTCGTTTTGCCCTCTAGTTGAACTTCCTATTGTCTTGGTGTAGACACCTTCGAGAAGGTTCTACAGCACATATTGAGCCTGGGTCTCTCTATAATATGCTTGTCTTGATATTTATGGTGAAGATTTGATTATTGATCTGAAAGTAGGCATATCGATGTAGATGGTAAATGCCTGCTTGGATCCAAGAAGAGAAGTGGGACTACGCATATTCTCTGGTCTAGGGTGGATGAAGTAGTCGTCCCTTAAAATTCTTTTTAATCTCTGATATTCAGCAAATTAGTTTGCGAATATCTTTGCTAAATCTGCAAGTTTTCTTATCTTCATAGCAGAAANCGTGTCAATAACGAAGATGATGATGACGAGCATCATGACACTGCTTTTATTGATTCGACCGTTCAAGAGAAGAATATCACCTACCCTACAGATGCCAACTTGCATAAAAAGATTGTCCGTAAGGTTCTGAACATCGTCCACAAATTAGAGTTGCCACTTCGGCAAAGCTATACCTTTGTTCTCAAGCGCATTTATCGCGACCAACGTTTTCGCAATCATCCCAAGAATCGCCAAAAGGCACTCAGAGCGGATAGGAAATTGCGAACCATAGCCGGCCGATTAGTCCGAGAGCTCAAGCGTAATCTGGGAGAGCATTCTGTCCATAAGGAGTTGATAGAGAGATTTGAGGCGATTCTTGCTCAACGACGTCATAGCCGGCAAAAGATTTATTCTATTCACGAACNGCATCAGCAAGGGCAAAGAGCATAAGAAGAACGAATTCGGCAATAAGGTCTCCATCATCCGCTCGGCTACGGGGCTTATTCTTGGTGCCCAATCATTTGGTAATGAGTATGATGGACACACGATAGAAGCCTCGTTGGCACAAGTAGAACGTCTCACACGGAGAAAGATCAAGATACTGGCAGGCGACAGGGGCTATCGGGGTAAGAAAGAGGTTAATGGCACTCAGATTTTAATACCGGATGTTCCCAAGCCCTCAGATAGCAGGTATCAGAAGCGCAAGAAACACAAACTATTCCGCAAGCGAGCAGGCATAGAACCTACCATTGGACACTTGAAATCAGATCATCGTTTAGGCCGCAACTTTTACAAGGGAGTGGCAGGGGATGCTGTGAACATACTATTGGCAGCTGCTGCTTACAACTTCAAAAGAGCCATGAAGGCTCTTTTGCACCNAAGGGAGTGGCAGGGGATGCTGTGAACATACTATTGGCAGCTGCTGCTTACAACTTCAAAAGAGCCATGAAGGCTCTTTTGCACCTGCTCAAAATAATAACCGAAAAGCTAAGCGAGAGACCATCGATGAATGACTTCTCACTTGCAAATGCTTTTTAAGGGATGACGAAGTAGGCTGAAGCCTGGCACAAAAAACGTTGCGGATATATAATGAACTACACGCTATTCCGGAAGTTTTGGATAACTTCGATTTATCAGGTACAGTTATCAGCATTGATGCTATGGGAGCAAAAACTGCAATTGCAGAGCAGATTATTCGATTAAATGCAGACTATGTTTCAAGTTTCAAGGGCAACCAGAAACATTTGTATGAGGATGTCCAATCTAATTTTACAGGTAAATATAAGCGTCATACCTACGAAACCTTGGTGAAAGATCGCGGTCATATTGAGAACGTATCTACACAGCTTTGCAAGCCATAGAGGTCTTTAATGAGGACGAATATAGTTAGCGGCAAGGCTTAAGAAGTCTAATTCATGTAGAGCGTATGGTTAGTAATCCGGACAGGGTAAGAATCGTGTAGAAAAGCAGTATTATATCAGCAGTTTAGCTTCTGAATACTGGGAACGGATTGGGCGATATATTTTGAGCGCATTGGCATCTTGATGTAAGTTTTAGGGAAGACGCTTGTCGAGAACGGAAGGATTTTCAGCAACTAACCTAAATACCCTGAGAAAGTTTGCTTTAGCCATTGTATCGCAATGCAAAAGACAAATGATCCTTACGAAGAGATTATTTAAAGCTGCTCTAAACATAGACTCTCTCAAAAGCGGTCTATAGCTCACATTCGAGTTGTGGTATGTTTTTCGCTGTCGTTAAAGCACAGTAAGTTGGCTCTTACAACGCATTTCTTTTCTTGACACAAGAGATAACCTGTAGGGTGTGACCTTTTTGTTACCTTTGTTCGATATAATTCAGACAGACAGAACAATGATACAAATAGGAGACCGTATCCCTGAGATTCTTGGGATAGACCAAGACGGGAACGAAGTCAAAAGAGACGATTATCGCGGACGAAAGATCGCACTATATTTCTACCCCAAAGACAATACTTCGGGATGTACGGCACAGGCATGCAGCCTGCGCGACAGTCATAGCGCACTTCGTGCTGCCGGCTACGAAATCATCGGAGTGAGTCGTGATTCGGCCAAGAGCCATCGCAATTTCCGTGAGAAATACGAGCTCCCTTTTCCGCTGATCGTGGATGAGGAAGTGCGTCTCAACGAACTTTTCGGTGTTTGGGTGGAAAAAAGTATGTACGGACGCAAATACATGGGGACCGAACGAACGACTTTTCTCACGGATGAGGAGGGCGTAGTCACACGCATCATCAGAGGCAAAGAGGTGAAGACCAAAGACCACGCCGACCAGATACTAAACGGATAATACAGAACAAGAAAAGACATATGGCAGAAGAAAAGATACCCACGGTGCAAGACGAGAAGAAACTGCAAGCCCTGCGAATGGCCACGGAAAAGATAGAGAAGACATTCGGAAAAGGTGCTATCATGAATATGGGAGCCAATACGGTGGAGGATGTAAGTGTTATCCCCTCCGGCTCCATCGGTTTGGATTTGGCTCTCGGTGTAGGAGGTTACCCTCGCGGACGTATTATCGAGATATACGGACCGGAATCTTCGGGTAAGACCACTCTGGCCATCCATGCCATTGCCGAAGCGCAGAAAGCCGGTGGCTTGGCGGCCATCATCGATGCCGAGCATGCTTTCGACCGCACCTATGCCGAAAAGCTGGGCGTCAATGTGGATAATCTCTGGATAGCACAGCCGGACAACGGCGAACAGGCTTTGGAAATCGCCGAACAACTGATTCGCTCTTCTGCTGTCGATATCATAGTCATCGACTCCGTCGCAGCCCTGACGCCCAAAGCGGAGATAGAGGGTGAAATGGGGGACAACAAGGTCGGTCTGCATGCCCGTCTGATGTCGCAAGCACTGCGTAAGATGACCGGAGCCATCAGCAAATCCAATACGACCTGTATCTTCATCAACCAGCTACGTGAGAAGATCGGTGTTTTGTTCGGCAATCCGGAGACCACCACAGGGGGGAATGCACTGAAATTCTATGCATCCATCCGCATCGACATTCGCAAGAGCACACCGATCAAGGATGGGGAAGAGATCATGGGACACCTGACCAAGGTGAAAGTGTTGAAAAACAAGGTGGCTCCTCCGTTCCGCAAAGCAGAGTTCGATATCGTATTCGGAGAAGGCATTTCGCGTTCCGGCGAGATCATCGATTTGGGTGTAGAGCTGGATATTATCAAGAAGAGCGGATCGTGGTTCAGCTATGGCGATACGAAGCTGGGACAGGGCCGTGAGGCTGCCAAGGAAATGATTCGGGACAATGAGGAATTGGCCGAAGAACTGACTGAAAAAATACGCGAAGCCATTCGCAACAAACATTCATAAAGCAATCTTGGATGAGGAGGCCGAAGGCGTTTGAGCAGATCGGAGGCTTTTCGGTCTCTTCCCTTGGATAGTGATGAAGCAACGCTATCGGGAGCTATGCCGGCAAGGAGTGCCCATTCCTCTATACCTGCAGGATTGGTGGCTGGACGCTGTATGCGGTGTCGGCGAATGGATGGCTTTCGTCCTTGAGGAGGAAGGGACGGCTTCAGGCGTGATGCCCTGTTATATACCGGTGCCCGGTCATATCAGCATGCCGCCCTTCACCCAGTTTTTGGGATCTTACAGTCTCATAGGCAAAAATGAAGACGGCACAACCTCCTTTCGTACCCAGCGCAGGGTACACGATATGCTGCGCTCCATGCTTCCGCCTCATAAGTCCTTTATGGTACAATACTCCAAGGATTTTACCGATTGGCTCCCCTATTACTGGCAGGGTTACTCTCAGACTACGCGATATACATACAGACTAGATCTAAGCCCGCGGATCGATGTTGTACGGACAGCTATTCGCCCCGACGCCATGAAGAAGATACGTAAGGGGGAAAGAGACGGACTCCGCTACACGTCGGCCACGGTGGACGACCTGCTGCGCCTCTGTCGTATATCCATGTCCCGACAGGAAGCAAAAGGATTTGCATCGCAGACATTGCAACGGGTGGCGGAAGTCACCATCGAAAGACAAGCAGGTGAAATAGTCGGCTGTGAAGATAGCGAAGGGCATCTGCTGGCTGCCGTCTTCCTCGTCCATGATCATGACACAGCTTATACGATTGCTTCCGGCCAGATTCGTGAAGGACAGGGGCGCAATGCCGGAGCTTTTGTCCTGTATGAGGCCATTCGGAGGGCTTGTGAGATGGAAGGCATTCATACATTTGACTTCGAAGGTTCCATGCTGGAGGGGGTAGAAGGATTCTTCCGCTCGTTCGGAGGCGTGCAAACGCCCTATTTCCGACTGTCCAAAGGTCGGATTGGCTTATGTGGCCGACTAAGACGTAAATGGCGGGCCTTTCATGATGCCGGTCAGCAAAAACAGGTATGAATACTGAAGTAATCCACTACATCATTCGCTTTCTGATCGGAGATGAAAGCGGAAGCGATCAGCTCCTCAGCCGCATCGGTTATACCTCGAAGCAGAGCGAGATGTCCCGATACAGCATTGTCATCCGTGCTTCAAACTTCTTCGATTCGGATATTTACGGTACCGATAAGGCTTTTCCCTCGTTACCACTGAAAGAATGGGAGGGCGTACCGCTCCTATTCGGAGAGCCGACCGAAGAGCTGTTGGAAGAGAGCGACACGCTGGTGCTGAATGCCGACATTGTCGCCTCTACATATTTTCTGATCTCTCGCTACGAGGAGATGTACCGGCGTAAACTTCGAGATATACACGGACGATTTCCGGGAAGAGAGTCCTTGCCTTTCAAGGCAGGATTCCTGCAGCGTCCTGTCGTAGATGAATACGGGGCCATCCTGCGTACTAAAATTCGTCAGATGGGCTGGCCGATAAAAGACCCTGTCCCCCATTTTTCCATGGTGAATCTGACGCATGACGTAGACGAACCGTTCGAGTACAGAGGATGGAGAAGCTTTGCCCGAGCATTGATCAAGGAACGCAAATCTCCCTTCAAGGCTTTCCGTCTGGCTTATGCCAATCCGGCAAGTGATCGTTTCTTCACTTTTCCCCGTTTTGTGGATTGGGACAAAACATTGCGCAGCAAAATGCAGGATCGCTGTCGGATTATCTTTTTCTTCAAAACACCCGGAAAAGCCCCACAAGATGCGCCGAACTATTCGCTGAGAAAACCGCTCTATCAACCGCTCCGATCTTTGGTCGAAAACAATGGAATAGTGATAGGACTCCACAGCAACTACTCCGCCGGACTGAACCCCGAGCTGATCGGAAAGCAGCGCAAGCGACTCATCAGTGATACGGGTGCCGCGGTGGACTGCAACAGGCATCATTACCTTGCAGCTCGTGAGCCGGAAGATATGCAAGCTCTGATATCGGCAGGTATCAGACACGATTATTCCATGGGATATGCCGATGTTGCAGGTTTCCGCCTCGGCACATCTCGTCCCGTTCGCTTCATCATGCCTTCCACAAGACGGCTGAGCGAACTGATCCTGCACCCATTTACGCTGATGGACTGTACGCTGGACAGGCGGGAATATATGGGCTTGGATGAAGCTGCAGCCACGAAGTTGTGCGAGGTGCTGCTGAAGCATACTTTCACCCACGGAGGAGAAGCCACACTTCTCTGGCACAACGAATACCTCTCTCGTGACATCCATCCTTGGCATGCCCGTTTGTATCGCGAGGTGTTGCGACTGATAGAAACCATGGAGGAAAAACAGGAGAACGAATCTCCTGACTACGAAACGGCCACCGATCAATGAAACGGGTACTCATCTTCGCTGACATCTTCCCACCGGCTTTCGCTCCGAGAGCAGCCTATCTGACCAAATACCTGCTTCGCTTCGGTTGGGAACCTTACGTAATAACGGAAAAGATGCCTGCTCCGGCATCCCAGTCACATGGCGATGTATTCGGCGGATTCTGCACCGATATTCCGATAACGGCAATCGATCTCTCTTCACCTTCTTATGCGATCCGTTCAGCTCGTCTGTTCGGCGAATTGCTTTGGGAGCAGAAAGAAAAGCGGTTCTACGAAGAAGCGGTGAAAGCTTTTCCCGACGTCAGATTCGATGCCGTACTGTGTCTTACGTATCGTAAGTTTCCTCTTGCTGCGGCTTGTCGTTATGCACGAGCACATCGATTGCCTTGGGTGGCGGATTGCCGTGATGTGGTCGAACAGTACAGCAACTACGATTTTCTTCCTCGTGGCAAGCGGCTGCCAAGTCTGCTGATGAGGTGGCTTCGAAGCCGCTATATTTCCCTCCGAAACCGTTATCTCCGCGAAGCCGATCATATAGTTTCGGTATCTCCCTGGCACTGCAATCTGCTAGCAGAAGTTAATCCTCGTACAGAATTGATCTACAACGGCTATGATCCCGAACTTTTTTCTCGAGGATCGCTTCCCTGTGACAAATTCATCCTCTCCTATACAGGACGATTGCTGACTTCGGAAATGCACGACCCTACCCTTTTGTTCGAGGCTTTGGCTTCTGAAGCCCTTCAGGAGGTGCGCAAAGAGAGACGAATAGAACTTCACTGGTATGTGGACGAACACTCCCGTTCTATCCTGCAACCGCTGATTCGGCAGTATGGCCTGGCCGATATGAGTCGCTTTTTCCCGATGGTTCCGGCCCTTCAGGTACCTGAAATATTGCGTCGCAGCAGTATCCTGCTCCAGTTGGGTAATACAGAGAAGCCCGGAGGTCCTCATGGCATAGTATCGACCAAGTTATTCGAATCGTTGGCCATGGAAAAACCCATCCTGATGGTAAGGAGCGATGAAGCTATCGTGGCTGATATTATATCGAAGGCCGAGGCCGGATTGGCTGCTCGGACGACAGAAGAGGTAGCTACGTTCCTGAACGATCAATATACGCGCTGGAAGGCAGAAGGGGATACATCCCTTCCTAATTCGAACAGAGATTTCATTTCCACTTTTTCACGAAAGGAGCAGGCAGGACAATATGCTCGTCTGCTCGAAACTATTGTCGCTAACTAATTCAGCATTGCATCATGAAGTACCGTGATTTTGCACCGTTGCTTCTTCCCTTGGAGCCTAATACGACAGTTATTGCCGGCCCTTGCAGTGCCGAGAGCGAGGAACAGATAATGACTATAGCTCGTGCACTTAGGAACGAGGCCGGCATTCGTATCTTTCGTGCCGGTCTGTGGAAACCTCGTACTCTTCCCGGTTGCTTCGAAGGAGTGGGAGAAGTCGGGCTGCCTTGGTTGGTGCGTGTACAGGACGAATTGGGTATGCTTGTGGCCACGGAAGTAGCTACTCGCGAGCATGTAGAGCAAGCCATGCAAGCCGGTATCCGAATACTTTGGTTGGGCGCACGAACTACATCCAATCCCTTTGCCGTACAGGAAATTGCCGATACGATAGGAAAGGACGAATCGGTGATTGTCCTTGTCAAGAATCCGATCAGTCCCGATTTGGATCTGTGGACCGGAGCTCTGGAGCGGCTTCGGCAGTCCGGAGTACAACGGATAGGTGCCATCCACAGAGGATTCAGCACCTATGCGACTAAGGCATTTCGCAATCCTCCCCATTGGCAGATCCCTTTCGATCTGAAAAGACGTTTCCCTTCGCTTACCATCCTTTGCGATCCCAGCCATATTACGGGACAGAGGGAGCGGATCGAATCCGTCAGCCAGCAAGCTATGGAAATGAATTTCGATGGACTGATCATCGAATCGCATTGCTCTCCTGACAAGGCTCTAAGCGATGCAGGCCAGCAGATAACGCCCGCCGTTCTTGCTCAAATACTCCGGCGGCTACGTATCCCATGCCGCCAATCCGAGAAACAGGACGAAGAGCTGATCTCTTGGCGCATGCAGATCGATCAGATAGATGAGAGTATAGTGGAATTGCTTGCTCGGCGGATGCAAGTAGCATACGAGATAGGTATGTTCAAAAAAGAGCACAATCTGGCTGTCGTTCAGAACCTGCGTTACGAACAGCTCCAACGCAATTGCGCACGCACTGCCGCCCTCTTGGGTTTGGACGAAGCATTCATATCGGAGCTATTCAGCCGTATCCATGAGGAATCTGTCCGTCTGCAGACCCTTGCCCCCCAAAAGCCGCACACCGACGACTGCACATCATGAATACTCACCACATCGTTATCAGCATAGGCAGCAACTATGCCGCAGAGATCAATATTCCTGCGGCTATGCGTCTGCTGCGGGGGTCATATCCGACGATCTGCTTCTCCGAGCCCATCGAGAATGATCCCATTGACTTTCCATACCCGTCCGGTCGCTTTACCAACCTGACCGCCCATTTTTATTCGACGGAGGACAGGGAAGAAGTCGGGCGAAAGCTGAAAGGAATAGAATTGCAGTTGGGCAGAACGTATACCAAACCCTTCGATGGCCGCGTAGCCATCGACATCGACCTGATTGCATGGAACAATACAATACTGAAGCATGTTGATTATTCGAGGCCCTATATTCAATCCGGCCTACAAGAACTGCGTATCAATATCCAAACACAACCCGATATGACGAAAGAATCCAGATCGGAAACATTTTTCCACAACAAACCGAACAATTGGAACTGCGCACAAGCTGTTCAAAAAGGATTTCAAGATTTGACCGGCATGACCGACGAAGCGATCGAAGAAGAATACCGCCCCAAGGGAGGCGGAAGAGCCGAAGGGGGACTCTGCGGTGCACTCTATTCAGCCAATAGAATCCTCGAGGCTAAAGGGCTGCAACCGGTCAGTCAGGAGTTTCAAGCCCATGCCGGCGGTATTACCTGCCGCGAGCTGAAGGGGGAACTAAAATACCCCTGTAACAACTGTGTCCGTTTAGCCGAAGAGCTTGTCGAACAAAGACTATCCGAATCTCAACCACATGACTGAGTATGAGGATGCGTAAAATCAGCTCCGAGTCAGCTTTTACCTCCATCTTCATCCTTTAAGATTCGTAAGGACGATACCGTAGTGTCCTAAACGTCGTCCATTTGGACAGTTGTAAAAACGAAGTGACCCACCGAATTTTTCGGTGGGTCACTTCGTTTTGGTGGGATTACTGAATGGAATATTCCATCCGTATCGTTTATGGGGCTATGTCCTCCTTTTTCCAGATGCAGAAAGGTTTTCTTTCATTCTGCACACCTTTTCCCTTTAGGAAGCGGAACCCTTGTACATAAACAATACGCTGATTTCCCAAGACACTGCGCTGTGTTTGTGGAATGTTCCCAGACCAATTACCGGCTTGAGGCGAACTGTTATCGTATCTCCGTTCTCCAGCGTTATGATGGAGTAGTCCACTTCCCGTTGTCTGTCGTATTTCCTATTTTCCATTTGCCGGCGAATATCGACATGATTCCTTAGTTCCAGGATTTCTTTTCCTTCGTGATAAAAAATCGGTACTTCGTGCCCTGCATTGGTGGCCTGTCGCTCCAGCTGGTTGGTGAGTTCGCTGCAGATTTCTATGGTCTCCCGTGTATCGCCTTCACAGCAATACTTGGCAATTACCATGTCTTCCACTTGACTTAAATAGAACCGATGTCCTTGGAATTCGGTGATGTATTCTCCTTTGAACTTGCCTTTTTCTTCTTTGGGGAAATTTCTGGCTTCCAGTTCTTTGAACAACTCCTGAGGGTTACTCACGGGAAGGTCCTGAAAAAATCTGATCTCCTGACTGTTTGCTACAAAACCGAGTAGCATACTTACTAAAACAACTGAAATTTTCCTTTTCATCTTGGTTCTGTTTTTATTTAGTTAATAACTGTTGTATCTCTGTATCCGGTCCCAATTTGAAGAAAACTTTTCTGTTTCGATAGCTTGATGTATTTGTTTAATGCATATCCGAACGCTCTCAAGATACCAGAAAAATTGAATATGAAGCTACTTTTTAATCTAAGATTGAAAATAGTTTGCACATTCCATCTTCGATGAAAGAAACGCCTTTAGGGAGGTATTGCCGAGTGAGTGCGTTGAGATGTTCGATGTGCGGTTTATCCGTAGAGGTGTATCGCCTTGCAAAGTATATCGACACTTTGGGCGTCTTTTCAATCTTATTGAAGGCCATAAACTCCGGGCCGTCTCCGCTGTGGCGACAGCCTGTGCAGCGATTGGAAAACAATCGTAGGCGTACGATGCCTTCCTGCACGGTGCAGGAGACCAGCGTAGGCCTACGGTCGTCATTGCAACGCAGTGATTATCAGTGTTATATGACATTAAAGTGAAAAAAAGAATGACTATAGGAGTTTTCCCCTTTTTTTCAGTATGCATCACCTTTTCCTTTATCTTTGTAGGGCATGGTTTCGATTGTCGAAACCGGCTTTTGAAATCAAAATACTTCTAAGAAACATTTCAAAGAACTATGTTATTCGAATCGATTACTCCGGTGCAGTGGTGGCTGGTAGCAGGTATTCTGCTCTTCGTTTTTGAGATTTTTACCCCGGGTTTCTTCCTGGCTTGCTTCGGTGTGGGGGCTTTTGCTGCCATTATACCGGCGGCCTTGGGCTTGTCCATCGTGTGGCAGACCGTTTTCTTCATTGTGGCTTCGTTGTTCTCGCTCTTCCTGCTCAGGCCTTTTATGCAGAAGAGGGCAGAGAAAGCCTTGCCGCATGTGTCCACCGGAGCGGATGCCCTCGTTGGGCGGAAGGTGCTGGTGACGGAGACGATAGATCCGACGACGGACAAAGGGCGCGTGGCTGTGGATGGAGATATTTGGACGGCTCGCTCGCTGACCGGAGAGGTGATAGAAAAGGGTGTGCGTGTGGAGATCGTATCCTACGAAAGCATCGTCCTAAATGTAGTAGTCCTTGGTAACGACAAACAATAATAATTCAACAATAAAAACCTAATTCATTATGACAGCAACAGGATTTATCCTTGCAGCTCTGATCATTCTCGTGATAGCCATCATCGCCAATGGCTTGAAGATCGTGCAGCAGTCCGAGACCATGATCATCGAGCGACTTGGCAAGTACTATCGTACGCTCAGTTCGGGTGTTAGTATCATCATCCCCTTTATCGACAAACCCCGTCCCATACGCAAGCGCATCGCTTATACACTGCCCTCCGGACAGAATGTGGTGCAGTTCAAGGACGATACCCGTATCGACCTGCGTGAGACGGTGTACGACTTTGCTCGCCAGAGTGTGATCACGCGTGACAACGTGGTGACGGAGATCAATGCCATTCTCTATTTCCAGATCGTGGATCCCATGCGTGCCATGTATGAGATTTCCAATCTGCCGGATGCCATCGAGAAGCTGACTCAGACGAGTCTGCGTAACGTGATCGGTGAGATGGATTTGGATCAGACGCTGACCAGCCGCGATACCATCAACAGCAAGCTACGCGAAATCCTCGACGAAGCCACCAACAAATGGGGTGTGAAGGTAAACCGCGTGGAGCTACAGGACATCAATCCTCCGCGCGATATTCGCGATGCCATGGAGAAGCAGATGCGTGCCGAGCGTGACAAGCGTGCTCAAATCCTCCAAGCCGAAGGACAGCGAGAAGCTTTGATACGCGAATCCGAGGGTAAGATGCAGGAGTCCATCAATCATGCCGAAGGTGAGAAGCAGGCCAAGATCCTCAGAGCCAAAGCGGAGGCAGAGGCTAAGATATTGGTGGCCAAGGCCGAGGCTGAAGCTATCCGTCAGATCAGCGAAGCAGTGGCCGGTAGCGGTGCCAATCCGACCCAATACCTCATCGCCATGCAGTACATCGAAACGCTCAAGGACATCAACAAGGGCGATCAGGCCAAGACCGTTTACCTCCCGTTCGAGGCTACAGGTATGCTCGGTGCCTTGGGCGGCATGAAGGATTTGGTGAAAGGATGAGACTCTCTGCCTTTCTTATCGTGTTGATTATGATGCTGCCTGCTGTGCTTAGCGGGCAGCATTATTATTCCATGGGGGGAGAGCGACCGGAGACGGATACCATTCACCCCAATGAACTCTCTGCTTCGATCCGAAGTGCTCTTTTCTTTCGTAACAATGAGTACAATGCACGCTCGGTCAAAGGTTATACGTTGCCGGGTGCACGTGTCTCCGCTTTTGCCTCTTACTCGCTGCCGGCAGCACATGGCGTGAAGCTTTCGCTCGGAGTATCCACCTTGAACTACTGGGGGGCAAGCCGTTATCCGGCCGGTATCGTTTATTCCGATTTACCTTATTGGACGGACTATAACGACTATGTACGCTTGCGTATTCTGCCTTATGTACAGGCCACGCTGAAGCCTACTGCCACGACTGCTCTGACGTTGGGCAATATAGCCGGCGGTACAGCTCACGGACTGATCGAACCGATCTACAATCCTGAGTTGGATTTGACGGCTGATCCTGAAGCCGGTCTGCAATTTCGGGGAGATTGGACACGCTTCCGCATGGATGTTTGGATCAATTGGTTGAGCATGATTTTCAAGAATGACAATCATCAGGAGTCTTTTGTCTTCGGCTTGTCCACTACTTCCAAATTGCTGTCAAACGAAAGCAAATGGCAGCTCGAACTGCCCTTGCAGGCTATTGCCACGCATCGCGGTGGAGAATACAACTGGGCACAGCAGGATACCGTACATACATGGGTGAACGGAGCTATCGGACTTAAGCTTTCCCTTCGTCCTCGTACCGACAAACCCATGCGGATTTGGGGTTCTGCCTATGCTGTAGCGGCCTTATCAAGTGGAGGATACTTCCCTTACGAAAGAGGGTGGGGCGGTTATCTTTCTCTCGGAATGGACTTGGAACACCTCGTTTTTCGTGCGGATTATTGGTACGGCAGGCATTACGTTTCTCCCTTTGCTGCGCCTTTCGCCAATTCGCTGATGTATGACAAACAGCCTCTTCCGAGCGGCCGGGGCGATTATATTCGTCTCTATGCCGACTATTCGTGGCGGATGGCACGAAGCATTTCGTTGGCAGCTGTTGCTCGGGTATGGTTCCAGCCTTCGGATCGTTTTGCGATGAGCCACGCCTTGGAGCTGACGATGCGTATCGATCCCAATTTCCCGATAGCTTTTCTGAAAGGCAATCATTGACAGTTTTCGATACCTGCGAGTAGATTCCTCGGTGATCGTTTAGTCCCGTGAGGTCGGGCAAATGCCAAAAGGAAAAGGACTGTCAAAGGAGTTTCCGGTCTCCTTGACAGTCCTTTCCGTTTGTATTGGAATGGATGTCGCTTACAGCTATGCGATGTCCATTTCTTTCATGATCTCAGCCAGTGATTCCTTGGCATCTCCGAGTTTGAGGAATACCCCCGTTGCTCGTGTATAGAGGGGATTTTCCACACCGGCGTAACCGGGTTTGAGGTCGAAGTTGCAAATGATTACTTCTGGAGCGTCGTCCACGTTCAGCACGGGCATACCATAGATAGGCGTACCCTCTGCATTGCGAGCGGCAGGGTTCATTACGTCGTTGGCACCGATTACTACCACCGCATCCGTCTGAGCGAAGTCTCCATTGATGGCATCCATCTCGAAGAGTTGGTCATAGGGTACATCGGCTTCGCACAGAAGTACATTCATATGTCCGGGCATACGACCTGCCACCGGATGGATGGCGTAGCGAACTTCCGTACCGTTTGAAGCAAGTTTATCGGCCAGCTGTCTGACTTGATGCTGTGCCTGAGCCAATGCCATACCGTAGCCGGGTACGATAATGACACGCTTGGCTCCGCGCAGTACGCTGCCGGCTGTCTTCTCCGCTTTGGCAGGAGCAGCAGGAGCTGCTGTATCGCCTGTAGCATCCATTTCCTTCATGATCTCTGCCAGCGACTCCTTGGCATCTCCGAGCTTGAGGAATACCCCTGTTGATCGTGTATAGAGGGGATTGTCCACACCGGCGTAACCGGGCTTGAGGTCGAAGTTGCAAATGATTACTTCGGGAGCATCGTCTACGTTCAGCACCGGCATACCATAGATAGGCGTGCCCTCTGCATGGCGAGCGGCAGGGTTCATTACGTCGTTGGCACCGATTACCACCACGGCATCCGTCTGAGCGAAGTCTCCGTTGATGGCATCCATCTCGAAGAGTTGGTCATAGGGTACATCGGCTTCGCACAGAAGTACATTCATATGTCCGGGCATACGACCTGCCACCGGATGGATGGCGTAGCGAACTTCCGTACCGTTTGAAGCAAGTTTATCGGCCAGCTGTCTGACTTGGTGCTGCGCTTGCGCCAATGCCATACCGTAACCGGGTACGATGATGACGCGCTTGGCATCGCGCAGTACGCTGCCGGCTGTCTTCTCCGCTTTGGCAGGAGCAGGAGCGGCAACCTCTTCTTTTTCTTGTTTTGGAGCAACTGTCGGTGTTGTAGTGGCAGGTGTTGCCTTTGCTCCCGAAGCCATCAGAATAGACATGAGCTTGCGGTTCATGGCGCGGCACATAATCTGCGTCAGCAACAGACCGCTGGCACCCACAATACCACCTACGGCTACGAGCAGAATATCGCCTACAGCCATACCGGCAATGGCTCCGGCCACACCGCTAAGAGAGTTCAGCAGCGAGATGGTAATAGGCATATCCGCTCCACCGACGCGGATGGAGAAGAACAAACCGAAGAGAGACGAGAAAAAGAGCCCTCCGATGATAGCCCAGAAGAGGGGAAATCCTTCGATAGAAACAGAACCGAGTACCACGAATCCTACGGTCAGGATCAGCAGTAACGAAGTGAGCATCGAATGGTTAGGCCATACCACCGGTCTCTGAGGCAAGACTTTGTGCAGTTTGCCGGCGGCAATAAGGCTACCTACGAGGGTAATCATACCGACAGTCAGTGCCAGCATACCTGTGGCTTGTGTGAAGACAGGATAGTCGGATGCCGTGTTGTTGTTGGGATTGATACCTACGGCTGCCAGTGACAAAATCCCCACCAGAGCGGAAGCAGCACCTCCGACACCGTTGAGCAAGGCCACCATCTGAGGCATCTGTATCATCTTGACACGCTGTGCCATCGTCCAACCGATACCGGCACCGATAATCAGGAAGATGTAAACCGACCAGGCCGGTAAGATCTCATTGTAGACAAGGGTGAGGATGATACCGCCCAACATGGCTACAGCACTGAGGGTATTGCCCATGACGGCAGTCTTCACGCGGCTCATCATCGAAATTCCCCCCAATACCATCAGAGAGAGGAGGACGCAGAGTATATAATAGATGGTGGGACTCATTGGTCGCCTCCTTTCTTTTTCTTGCTAAACATACGGAGCATGCGGTGCGTGACGCCGAAGCCACCCACCACATTGATGGTAGCGAGGATGATGGCCAGTCCTCCGAAGATTTGGCCGAGGATGAGTTGGCCGTCGTGTCCGAACTTGAAGGATAGTCCGGCAGCTGCAATAGCCCCTATTACGGTTACTCCGGAGAGAGCGTTCATACCCGACATCAGCGGAGTATGCAGCAAGCTCGGCACATTGCTGATCAGCTTGTAGCCGATAAGCGTGGAAGCTATCAGCACGATGATAAGAATGATCGGATTCATTATTCTATGAGAGTGATTGGTGTATTAGCTCAAAAGAGTAAGAGCCAAGGGACGGCCACTTGAGAGGGGTCGTTCCTTGGCTCTTGATATTAAGATGTAGGAACAGTTCGATTACAGACCCATTGCTTCACGAGTACCGGCGTGTTTGATTTCGCCGTCGCGAGTAACAAGGATCTTGCTGCAAACTTCGTCGTTCATATCCAATTCGATCCGGCCGTCCTTTGTGAGGTACTTCACCAGATTGTACATGTTCTGTGCGAACATCCATGTAGAGCTCTTCGGGAGCATACCGGGGATGTTCTTGATACCTTGGATCATTACGCCGTGCTTCACTTCCTTGGTTCCCTTCGGTGTGATTTCGCAGTTACCGCCCTGGTCGATGGAGATGTCCACGATTACAGAGCCGCGTTTCATACCCTTTACCATTTCTTCCGTGATGATGATCGGAGCCACCTTGCCCGGGATCAATGCACTACAGAATACGATATCCATGTCTTGAATAGTAGCCTTCAGAGCCTCGCGTTCTTTGGCCAATACATCATCGGGCAGCTTGTTGGCATATCCGCCTTCGGCGATAGCCAATTCGGCAGGAACGGTCGTGTCCACGATCTTGGCACCCAAGCTCTGAGCCTGTTCGGCAGCCGCGGGGCGAATATCGGCAGCATAAGTGATGGCACCCAGACGCTTAGCCGTAGCCAAAGCCTGCAAACCGGCCACACCCACACCGATCACCATTACTTTGGCGGGCGGAATCATACCGACAGCCGTACCCATCATCGGGATGAAACTGGCGAGGTCCTCGGCAGCCATCAGGATACCTTTGTAGCCGGCACAAGTACTCATCGAAGTCAGTGCGTCGAGGTTTTGTGCACGTGAGATACGGGGGATACCATCGAGAGTCAGGGAGATAACGCCCTGCTTGGCCAGATTGCGTACCATTTCGTGGTTCACCGGTGAAGCCGGATGGATGAATGTGATCAGGTACTGACCTTTGCGCATCAGTTCTACTTCGTGCGTATTGAGCTGTTCGTTGAACAAAGGCTCTTTTACCTTCAGGATCACTTCGGCACCGTCATAAACGGCCTTAGCACCGTCTACCAGCGTAGCGCCGGCTTGGGCATATTCTTCGTCATGATACTGAGCACCTTCTCCTGCTCCTTTTTCAAACAGGACTTTGAACCCGTCTGCTACAAATTTGGCCACTGTTTCAGGGGTAGCCGACACACGGTTTTCGCCGTGCATAATCTCTTTTGGAATGCCAATAATCATTGCTTAGATTCTTTTTGAATGTGATTTTCTAAACTAAACTGCCGGAGGTTAACATCGGCTGCTCCGAACGTCTGCCGGTGCATGAGTGGTAGGCGTCCAAAGGTCATCGGGATGTAAGCCGCTGAGCGATCACAAAAGTAGAAAAGAAATGTATATAATGCACTTATTAAGCGCACTTTTCTTTAATCGTAACGAGTATTGCCAAAAGAATAAATGGAAAAACAAAGAGACCGCTACCCGAACTATCGGCAGAGCGTGCAAGCCCTGTCTCCGATAGTTGTGAGTAGCGGTCTCTCTTTATTCCTCACCCATTCCCGACCGGTAGGCAGCGGATATATCCTCGCCATTTGTGGCCGAGAGTAGGGGAGACTCTGTGCTTATTGCTTCTTGAGCAAATTGCGAATCTCTGTAAGCAGTTCGATTTCAGGTGGCGTAGGAGCGGGAGCTGCAGGTGTTTCCTCTTCTTTCCTCTTGGCAGCCATGATAGCTTTGATCATCAGGAAGATCACGAATGCCAGAATCAGGAAGTCTATTGTAGTCTGGATAAAATTGCCATAGTTCCAGGAGACTTCCGGCTTAACGACCTCTCCGCCTTCGATAACTGCCTTGCTCAATACAACTCTCAAATCTGAGAAGTTGACACCACCCGTTAGCAAACTGATGGGAGGCATCATAATGTCGTTCACCAACGAGGTGACGATCTTTCCGAATGCGCCACCGATGATCACACCGACAGCCATGTCCACTACGTTACCCCTAAGAGCAAACGTTTTGAAGTCCTGAATAAATTTCTTCATAATACGCTTTGTTTTTGATGAGATCTGTCTGCTTTGATCTTGCGAACTCAAATCGCATATCTACAGAGAGTTCCCATACATGAGTTAGTTTCTCTAATTAAACGCCACGGCACTCTTTTTCCCGATGGGAAATTCGTGCTATGATCGTCAAATATATGTATAAATTATCGAAATGTAAAAAAAGCAACTACCTTTATTTGGCTAACTGCAATACCGAATATCAATGAAACGAAATACGTATTTAGTAAAGAAAATGCTGCTTGCATTTTTGCCGTTTTTCTGTGCTCTTGCCCTTTCGGCACAAGAGACGAAGGACTCCATTCGCTTTGTCCGCTTCGATAGCCTCTACTACGCTGCATCCCTCTCCTCCGATCCTAAGGCGGCCACGGAGGAGATAGTCCGCTGCGATCCTGCCAATGCCGACTGGTTGGCATACAGGGTACTGGATCCCAACGCACAGGAGGAAAATCCCACCGAAGTACTCGTCCGCATGTATAGCCATCCGCAGCTTCGGCGTTTGTATGCCGATACGGAAGCCTGCTATACAACTCCTTTAGCCGACTCCATAGCCGGAGAGGTGAGGGCAGCATTCGAGCGGTTGCGCACATTGGATCCGCAGATGACCATACCACGCTATGTGGCCTTTCATGTCAGTGGCTTACAGCAGAGCGTCGTCGCCGTCCCGGATCTGGTATCTGTTTCGATAGACAAGTATATCCGTCCCGATTATCCCGTGTATCTGCAGTTTTTCAGCGAGTATGCGCGCCAAACCATGTCGCCCGAATATGTAGTGCGCGATGCCGTATTGGGCTGGATATGCTCCGAACGTCCATTGCCTCGGGAGACGGTACTGACCCTGCGATTCCAATTGGAGTATTGGGGCGATATATATCGGTTGATGAAGCAGGTTTTCCCCCAAGCCACGGACGAATGGCTCTTCGGTTTTACCTCGGATCAATTGCTTTGGATGAAGCAAAACCGAAAAATCCTATTGGACAATGCTCTTAAACGCGGCGAGATGGAATCTTCTCAGCCGACTGTCACGGATCGGTACTTCAAGGAGTTGCCTCCCGATCAGCTGTTGCCCGCCGAAGCCCCTCGTCTGATCGGTCATTGGCTTGGAGCCAACCTGTAAACTTCGGCGATATTCTCTCGAAGATCATTTCATGGTTTGTGAGTGTAGAATTTATGCGAATGTTTCGATTCCCTCGAATTGGCCGATCTTCTTATATTTGTGGCCGATCAAGCTCTTTTTGAAAATAGAATACGCTCTTCGGATCAATATAAATAGATTCTAAACTGCTAAATTGATATGCACTCCGATACAATGACCACTCGACCATTTGCTGATACGACCGCTACAGTCGCATCCCTTTTATTCACATCCTTTCACTGCATTAGAGAAAAAAAGCGTGTAGACCTATGATGTATAAGGGCGGAATACCCTTTCGGTAATTCTCCCAAGAGACCGGGCACCCACTGAGTTTGCAGTAAAACTCGGTGGGTGCCTTTGTTTTATCACCTCCCGAATCGGCCTTTTTCGTCCTGCGATTTATATACAAATCATTTACGATCTATATATTTATTGAAAACGTTTTATATACAAATCGAAAACGATCTATATATAAATTGAAAATGCTTTATATATAAATCGTTTCCCAATCTTCCGAAAAGCGTATTTTGACTTGCAAAAATCCGTTTCCTTGTCTTTTTTACTTCGATCACCTCTCTCTTTTGGATGCTTATTTGGAATCATTCCAAATTCCGCTTCGTTGTTGAAAACTTTTTTGGCGCGTATTTTTCCATTGAGGTACACTTTCCTGTACATCCCATTTTATATATTTGTTTCAGTGTCTTAGCGGATTGAATTTTGTGAGTTTCTTTATGCAGAAAGACGTTGTTTTGATTACCGGTGCAAACGGGATGGTTGCACGGGCATTGTCGGAAGAACTTGTGCGAAACGGTTACTCCGTATGCTTTTTGACGCGCCATAAACGGAACGAAAACGAATATGAATGGGACGTTGCCGAGCGGCGAATCGAGGTCGAAGCACTGCGAGGAGTGAGGCATATCATCCATCTGGCAGGAGCCGGAGTTGCCGATAAGCCGTGGACGAGTGAGCGCAAAGAGGTCATTCGTTCGAGCAGGGTCGATTCGGCAAGGCTCCTGTTAGAGACCGTGAAAGCCAATGACATTCGCATAGCTACTTTCATTTCGGCATCGGCCGTGGGGTTCTACGGGACGCTAACCGGCAAAAGCATTTTCGACGAAAACGACAAAAAGGGCGACGACTTTCTGAGCGATGTCTGTATGGAGTGGGAACAGGCAGCTCACGCTTTCTCACAAGAGGGGGTGTCGGAGCGAATTGTCATTATGCGAAACGGTATTGTACTGGCTCCTCGGGGCGGTGCTTTGGCTAAGATGGTGCGTCCCGTCAGATGGTTTCTCGGTGCTCCGTTAGGAAGTGGGAAGCAGTATATACCATGGATCCATATCAGCGATGTATGCGGAATTATCCTGCATGCCCTCCGAAATCCGACTGTATCCGGTGTTTATAATGTGGTGGCACCGGAGCATGTGCGTAATGTAGAGTTCATGCGCGCTATTGGGCGTGCCATCGGACGGCCTGTCTTCTTTCCCTCCATACCCAAATGGGTTATTCGTCGCGTATTTGGTGAGCGGGCTTCCATTCTGCTGGAAGGAAGTAGGGTATCGGCCGAAAAAATCATCTCCTCGGGCTATCGTTTCAAGTATGCCACCCTCCAAAAAGCAATGGACAATCTTTTGCGATAAAATTCAAAAAAACGGATTTTAGTAGTTCGGTGGATCAGTCCGTTTGATTGTTTTTTAGGCGGTTTTATTATCTTTGGAAGTGATAAGATAATATCAATAAAGAGGTTTTTTCTGCTCATATGGATAATATATTGGTACTTATGGCTTCTGATCCACAGTCCGTAGCTATGCAGGTTGCTTCCCGAGTAAAGGCCCGACGGCTGGAGATGAATCTGACGCAAGAGGGAATGGCTTTACGGGCAGGAATGAAGTTGCCTACCTATCGTAGGTTCGAGCGTACGGGCGATATTTCTTTTAGAGGCTTATTGCAAATCGGATTCGCGCTGAATGCTTTACAGGATTTTGCGCTCCTCTTTGCCCAAAGGCAGTATCAGACACTCGATGAAGTTCTGGCAGAACAGCAGCCCAAGCGCAAGAGAGGTAGCAAAAAATGAATAAGGTACAGCAGGTAGAAGTCTTGTGGGACGGCTCCGTTGTAGGTCGTCTGGCCCTTACGAAAGAGGGATTGTGCGCTTTCGAATATTCTGCGGAGCAGATAGCAAGGGGAGTATCGATATCGCCTTTCGAACTGCCGTTGCGTAGCGGTGTGGCAGTGGCTAAGCCACGCCCGTTCGATGGCGGCTTCGGAGTCTTTGACGATTGCTTGCCCGACGGTTGGGGTTTGCTGGTCATGGATAGGTATTTGCAAAAGAAAAAGATAGATCCTCGTTCGCTTACATTGCTCGATCGTCTTGCATTGGTGGGTTCGGTGGGACGTGGAGCCTTGGAGTTCCATCCGGACTATAGTACCGTTCATCGACAAGACTATTTGGACTTTGAAGAGCTTGCAAAGGAGGCAGAGCGGATTCTCGGCAATGAGCAGTATGAAGGAGCTGGAATCGAAGAGTTTCAGTATAGGGGGGGCTCGCCGGGAGGTGCCAGACCTAAGATTTTTGCCCGATATGATGGCCGGGAGTGGCTTGTGAAGTTTCGCGCTACGGGAGATAGCGTAAATATCGGCAGAGAAGAGTATCGCTATTCTTTATTGGCTAAGAAATGCGGTGTTGAGATGCCGGAAACGCGACTTTTTGAGGACAAGTATTTCGGTGTGGAGCGTTTCGATCGGCATGCAAAAGGCAAATACCATGTTGTGAGTGTTGCCGGATTGATCGGCGCAGACTATCGCTTGCCGAGTATCGACTACATGCATATTTTTCAGATTTGTGCCACAATCACGCATAGTATTGCAGAGATGTGGAAGGTGTATCGCTTGATGGTGTTCAACTATCTGATAGATAATAAGGATGACCATGCCAAAAACTTTGCTTTCATCTATCGGCAAGGGGATTGGCATTTCGCACCGGCCTATGACCTCTTGCCAAGCGATGGTATAAGAGGCTATCGTACTACCTCCATCAATAATAGTATAGAGCCTGCAAGGGCGGATTTACTGGCTGTTGCGGAGAAGGTTGGTCTAAACACCAAAGAGGCAGAGGGTATTTTCGATCAGATGCAGCATATTGTGGCAAAAGCAACCGGAGGCGCAGGAAAGCAGCGCAGTCTATAGCCGAATAAGGAAGTTCCGTTATGAATATGAAAGAGGTATTGGAAAGAATCCTGTCTATCGAGCATGGCTTCGTGCATATACTCGAGGCTGCGAAAGAGATTCTATCTTCTTCTTCGGAAGAAAGATCCTTCGCCATCGCTTTCGAGCTTTTCGATCATGAAGCCTATCAGGCACGAATGTTGGCGACTGCGATCTTAGGACATTTGGCCGGTACGAATGGTGAAGCACTCCTTTTTCTGAAAGACCAGGTGAGCTTGGATAAGAATTGGCGTGTACAAGAGATGCTTGCCAAGGCTTTCGATACGTTTTGTAAGGAGCAGGGGTACGAAAAGTCCCTGCCTGTCATCAGGGAATGGCTCGATAGTGACAATGCGAATGTGGTCAGGGCCGTAACGGAGGGATTGAGGATTTGGACGAGTCGCTCATTTTTCAAAGAGAATCCACACATCGCTATCGAATGGCTTAGCCGGCATAGGGGGCACGAAAGCGAATACGTGCGCAAGTCTGTCGGCAACGCACTGAAAGACATCGGCAAGAAGCACAAAGAATCGGTAGCAGAAGAGCTAAAGAAATGGGATTTGTCCGATCCTTTGGTCTTGTTCACTTACAAACATGCTTCCAAGCATTCGGGTAAAGACATTAAAAGACAGTGAAATATGGCAAGAGCAACGACGAAACAGGATTTGATCATGGCTTCCAATGGGCAATTCGAGAAGCTGTGGGTACTTATTGACAGAATGAGCGATGATCTGCAGCATGCGACATTTGCCGACAAAATGGCTACAGCCGGCAAGGAAGCACATTGGGGTCGGGACAAAAACCTCCGCGATGTACTCGTGCATCTGTATGAGTGGCACCAACTGTTGTTGAATTGGATCAACTCCAACAGCAAGGGTGAACGCAAGCCTTTTCTGCCTGAACCCTATAATTGGAAGACTTATTCGGTGATGAATGTGGAGTTTTGGAAGAAACACCAACAGACACCATTAGCGGAAGCAAAGGACAAATTGAAAGAAAGCCATCGACAAGTAATGGCATTGATTGAGACATTTTCGAACGATGAATTATTTGCCAAGGGAGCATTCGACTGGACGGGTACTTCGACTCTCGGTGCATACTGCGTATCAGCTACTTCCAGTCATTACGATTGGGCGATGAAGAAAATAAAGCTGCATATCAAGACCGGCAAGTGAACGGATGCGAAGTTATCTGTGTGTCAAATGGTCTTTCTTCTTACAGTGTTTTCTGATCGGCAAAAAGCAGCAGTCGAGATCTCTCCTAAAGAGGGTATTCTTAGCTCTTGTAATAGGCTTTTCACCGGTGAAGACAATGGAGCTTCTCGGATGAGAAATCTCCAAGTCATATTACATTCTGACACTTAGTGTAGAAGCTCAATATCCTGTACAAGGATGAATTTTCCTCCTCTTTTCTTGTTTGTTACCGATAAGTAACTTAAGTTTGTGGTTACTTATCGGTAACATCATGGTTGAGAATAACGTATGAAGGATAGGGAACTCACAGAAAAAAAGATACTGGATGCTGTCGGAAGCATTATCGAGAGTGAAGGCTTCGAGGGAATCGGCGTCAATGCAGTGGCTCAAAGAGCCGGAATTTCGAAAATGCTGATATACAGATATTTTGGAGGATTGGACGAACTGATTGCGAAGTATATCCTCCAAAAGGATTATTGGGCGAATACGGATATAGGTATAGGAGAGCTGCCCGAAATCGGTGTGGGGCTGAAACATTTGTTTCGCGAACAGATCAGGACGCTGCGAAACGACATTACGCTAAAACGGCTGCACAGATGGGAGTTCACTGCAGAAAATCAGACCGTTCGTACCTTGAGGGAAAAACGTGAGCAAAATGGCTGTAAGCTGGTAGAAATCGTCAGCCGACTGACGCAATCGCCAAGTGTGGAAGTTGCCTCGCTGGCAAGTATCATTTCCGCATCTATCAGCTATCTCGTATTGATGGAAGAGCGGAGTCCCGTATATAACGGAATCGATCTGCAGAGCGAGAGAGGATGGGAGCAGATCGTACAGGGGATAGATCTGATGATCGACCTGTGGATGAAACATATTCGACAAGAAGACACTCTTTAACCATTTAATTTGTTGAGGAAATGAGCAAGATATTTGCACAAGATACAGACTATTTGTTCCTGATTGAGCAGGCTGTCAAAGCTCCTTCAGGGCATAATACGCAACCATGGACATTCAGGATTAAAGAGACGGGAATCGACATCCTGCCCGATTTCACAAAAACGCTGCCCGTAGTTGATCCTGATAATCGAGAGCTATTTGTCTCCCTTGGATGCGCTACGGAGAATCTTTGTATAGCTGCAGCCCATAGAGGATACGAGACGATGGTCTCTATCGCAGAAAACGGCACGATCCACATCGGATTTACTAAGCAGGATTCCGATACTCCATCTCCTCTGTTTCCTTATATATCCGTAAGGCAGACAAACAGAAGTGTCTATAATGGAAGTATTATTCCTGTGAACGACATTACCGCTTTGGCAGAAAAGAACGATATGGAACCTTTTGTCGGGATTCATTTCTTCAAGAGTGGCACACAGGAGTTCGACGCTATTTCGGAAATGGTTTGCAAGGGCAACAGCATACAAATGCGAGACAAAAAGTTCAAAGAAGAATTGCAGCAATGGATGCGCTATAACAAGAAGCATCAAGATGCAACGAGAGACGGACTCAGCTATGCCGTATTCGGTGCCCCCAATCTACCTCGCTTCATTGTAAAGACCATTATCACCCGACTCATTAACGAGAAGTCACAGAATAGAAATGATAGAAGAAAGATAGCCTCTTCTTCTCATTTTGTTCTGTTTACCTCTTTGAACAACACGGTGGAGCAGTGGATAAAATTGGGGAGAGTATTGGAGCGTCTTCTGCTCAAGGCTACAGGCATGGGTATTTCGCATGCTTATATGAACCAGCCCAATGAGGAACAGGGCCTTTCGAGAAAAATGGCAGAAACACTTGGCATTGCAGGCGAATATCCTACGGTTCTGATACGATTGGGATATGGGAGTAAGATGCCGTATTCGTTGAGAAGAAGTGCCCAATCCTGCATTATCCCCAATTCCTTCACTTGAAAGAATGAGAGGGTACGAGCCTCAAAGGTGATCCCATCGGAAATTTCTTTGGGGTCGGACAGGATGTTTGGGTATGGCCGATGAAAAGGAAGAGGGTGCTGCAAAGACGAAACGCTTGCAGCACCCTCTTGAGCTTTCAGCCTTTTATTCTCCGGCTTATTTCTTCAGGTGTTTGGCGAAGAAACCGAGCATGGCGCGGTATAGCTCCATGGAGTTTTCTTCACGATGGAATCCGTGGCCTTCGTTGTACTTAACCATATAGGGTACTTCGAATCCACGAGCACGCAGTGCCGTTACGATCTGATCGGACTCGTTGATATTCACACGTGGGTCATTAGCTCCCTGTACGACGAAGAGCGGCTTGTTGATCTTGTCGATTTGGAAGAAGGGGGACACTTCCTTGGCGATAGCTGCTTCTTCGGGATTGTCGAGGTCGTACCAAATCTCCTTGACCATTTCCTTAAACGGCTTCCAGTATTCGGGGAAGGAGTCGAAGAAGGTGTAAATGTTCGATACACCTACGTAGTCCACACCACAGGCATAGAGATCGGGTGTTTTCACCAGACCCATCAGCGTGGCATAACCTCCGTGGCTGGCACCGTAGATGGCGATCCTGTCGGGATCTACCCAACCTTGGCTGATGGCATAGCGTACACCGTCTTCCACATCGTCCATGGCTTTGCGACCGATCTGCTTGAATCCGGCACGGAGGAATTCCTTGCCGTATCCGCCTGAAATGCGGAAATTGACTTGCAGGGTAGCATATCCGCGGCTGGCAAAGAGCTGGGTCTCAGGATTGAAGCCCCATGAGTCGCGTATGCCTTGGGGGCCTCCGTGAGGATTGACGATCAGGGGTACTTTCTTCCCTTCGAGGGCTGCTTTTGGCAGAGTGATATAGCCGTGGATGGTGAGTCCGTCGCGGCTCTTGAATTTGATGGGGCGCATCTCGGCCATGTCTTCCTCCTTGAGCTGAGGCATCAGGTCGTAGAGGAGGGTGAACTTCTTGGTGCGAGCATCGAACTGATAGTAGGTGCCGTATAGCTTGTCGCTCTGTACGGCGATCAGCATGATGGTCTCGTCATCGTCGTAATCCACCACGGAAAATTCTTTGCCCTTGAATTCCTTTTCCATCAGCTTGTGCAGCTCCTTGTAGGTGGCACTTACGGGTACGACTACGGACTTCTCGCCTTCGTAGGCCATGAGGTCTATTTCGTAGTTTCTCTTACGAGAGAGGTGCAGGCCACTGACGTCGTAGTCTTCGTTGGCGAAGATCTCACGGATGATCTTGTTCTGCTTCAGGTCGTAAAGAACGATACGAGTCTTGTCGCTGTCCAGATTGGTCAGTACGTAGGCTTCGTCTCTGTTCTTGGAGGCATAGTTGAATGCGATGACTCCGAAGGTGTCGTCCCAGTGTGTTTTCTTCAGCAGACGGAACTCGCCCGTATCCAAATCCTTGTAGTACAACTCGGATTCTATCCCGTTTACGAGACGGCTGTATCCACGCAGTTCGCCGTCTTTGTCGAACTCATAACCCTGAATGGGGTTGGCCGCATCCTTATTCTCGTAGAGCCGGGTCAGCTCGCCCGTCACTACATTGAGCTTATAGGGTTCGAAGATCTGCGGATTGTTTTTGTTCATGGAGATGATCATGTAGTCCTTCTGCTCTTTGAGCATGTTGAGGATCGAAGCTTTCACTCCATCGAAGGGAGTGAGGTCGCGGGTATTGCTGCCGTCGATATTCGAAGCAAAGAGGTGATAGTTCTCATTCCCTCCTTTGTCCATGACGAAGAAGAGGCGTTCGTCATTGATCCATCCATAGCCTTTGATCAGCTCGTCCTTTTCTTCGATGGCACGCTTGACGGTGCCGGTGGCTATTTCCTTGACATAGACGTGGCGTTTGCCTGCATCGTCCTTTTCCATGTATGAGAGGTACTTGCCGTTGGGGCTTAGCTGAAAGGCGGAAGCCTTGGGTTTGGCAAAGTAGTCTTCGACCTTGTATTTGTAGTCGCCCTTGTCCAAAGCTGCCAGTGCCTTAAGCTCTTCTTCGGTCGAAGGGAGGGCTGTATTGCCGAGCAATTTGGATTCGAATCGTTGTAGCGTAAGCGGCAGGCTGAAGCCCATCTGCTCTACATTGCCTTCTATCGTGTTGCCGGACAGGGTGCCCTTGAATGTGAACTGAAGGGCAGCTGCGGAGAGTGTCAGTTTGCCATCGGCGAAGGTGGTCTTGTCTACGGGGATGCCCGTCGCTCCCTGAGCAGGTACATCCATCGTTGTGGAGAGGTCGGCACCCTCTCCGGTAATGTGGAATATGAGTTCCAGCTCCATGTTGGCTTGCGGAATGGAGAGTGTTCCTTTCCAGTCGCCTGTGATCTTTTGTGCATGCACAGTCATTCCTCCTAATGTCAGGATTGTTAGTAATAGGATTTTTAGTTTCATACTTGGTATTTTGTTGAGTGATTATGATGAATTGCTTGTTTCTTCGGTTGTGTCGTGCAGAAAGGAGAAAACCATTGGATTCTGCCGATAGCGACCACAAGATTAGAAAAATATGCCGACATATTCTATCCAAAAGCAGTGACCCGATCGGCTAGGTCGTCCTAATGATTCTGTTAGGTCGTCCTAATGACTCGGTTAGGTCGTCCTAACAATTTGGTTAGGTCGTCCTATTCTGATGTGAGGGTCGTCCCCTTCTGCTCTATAGGGTTATTTGTGCTTGTAGGAAGACATGCCGGAGGTCACTACCTCATCATTCGAAGAGGCTCCGTAGTTTTCGAGAGAGGATATGCCGGAGAGATTTCCCCGTACAGACTCCGAGGCATTGATCTTCACCGATGCCGTGCCGCTGATGGACACTTCGGTGCGTTGGGTAATGAATTCGGATGCATCGCAACCAATAGCCCCACTACATGAGAGCGTGAGCTCCTCGCAGGAACCTTTCAGAGTGATGCCGGAGGCTCCCGAAGCGTCTATATCCAAGGCTCTGAGGCGACCGGTGAGGTTCACCGAAGAAGCTCCGGACATGTCCAGATCGAGCCGGTCACCGGCAAGCTCTCCCTCCACATTCAGGGAACAGGCACCGGACATCTCCACTGCCTTGAGGGTAGGCGAACCGACCCTAACGACGATCTTCCCGTCGTGGATCGAATAGCGGTCTTTGAGTCGGATGGAAAGTTCGCCATTCGCTACTTCCGTGACGATGTATTCCATCAGATTGGGTGCTGCTTCGATGGTCAGCCCATCGGTCGGAATGCCGGCCTTGTAGTGGATGGCAAATGCATCCTCGACATCGATCCTGTCGAATGTGCCAATGTCGCGAGTCTCCGTGATGGCATCGCCCTCGGGGGTGATTGTTTTGCCTTTGTTGTCGAATTTGATATTGCATGCACCGGCTATCAGTGCTGTGCCTATGAGGCCGACAAGGCCTGCGAAAATCTTTTTTCTCATTGTATGGTGTTTTTTGCAGAGTTTCATTGATCAGTTGCCGGTAGGATCTCCTTGTCCGCCGCCTTGCTGCCCTTGGGATGAGGTCTGCTTGAGGTCGTCATTGACGATCGTACGCTGTACCTTGCGCACTTGTGTATTCATCTTACCGAAGCTGTAGGTGAGGCTGAGGGAAACACTCCTTTGCGTACGGGCATTTTCCGAATCAATAGTAAATCCATTGCCGATGGTTTGGCTTTTCCATGTTGAATATTTCGCATGAATGTTGTTTGCACTCAGCGAGACTCTCAATCTTTTGTCGAAAAGCTGTTTGGCTATACCGATATTGTTGAATACATTGCCATCATACTTCGTCTGGTAGCTTCTTCCTCCATGATAATAACCTCCGAAGATGTTCACAGTCCAATCCTTCGGTAGGGTGAACATCAGACCTGAATATACCATCCCCGACCATGAGCTGACATCGATGTCGAGTGCATCGCTCTTTTGGTATTTGCGATCGATATTTCCGTTGAGCATAATCCTAACCCATACGGCCGGCGTGTACATGGCATAGGTATTCAAGCTGAAAGAATGCTCTCGTCCGATATTGCCATAAGTCTGGTGGAACAGATTGGGATTGGCCGGATCGGAGAAGGTGTAATTCTGGATGGCGTTGTTGCAGAAGTCATAGTCGAGCGATGTCGTAAACATAACCTTGGCTCCATATTGGTTATAGGAGAGACCGACATGGTGACGCTTCTCCGACTTTAGGTCGGGATTACCGTACTGTACCTGATAATCGTTGGACTGCAGCTTGTAGGGATTCAGCTGGCTAATGGCAGGACGTTGGATCCGGAAGTTATAGGCCAGCTTGAGTTGCTTCATGGGTGAGGGGGTATAGCCGAGCGTGAGCTGTGGTACCCAGTCGAACGAGTTGTGAGAGAAGTCTGCTGCTGCATTTTCGGGGAAGAGTGCTTTCAGCCTGCTACTTTCCACACGCAGGCCTGTCTGCAACGAATACTGTGCCTTACGATAGTTATAACCGGCATAGGCTGCTCCTATATATTGATCGTGACGGAATTTTCTTGCAGACAGATTTTGGGGATATAAGGAGCCGGGCTGCCACGGAGCATCTTCGGACGGCCGTATCTCATAGAGCGGATCGCTCGTGGCATGACGATAGATGTACTTCAACCCTGCCTCCAAAGAATGTGCTTGTCCGATGGGACGTGTATAGTCCACCTGTGCCGTATGTTCGTCCATACCTGCATCGGATTTGGAGTGCTGGCCGGCATACTGGATCGTATTGGCCGTATTGAGCGGATCGCGTTTCCATTGATCTATGAAGGTCTCGCTATTGTTCGGGCTGTGAGTGAAACGGTACGAGACGGTAAACAATTCGCCCGGCAGGCGTGTGCTGTGCTGATAGTCGGCATTGAGCTCGTATGATCCGGCATCCATCTGTGTCTTGAGTTTTCTGTCTATGTAGGACATGAGGTTGCCGCCGTCATAGCTTTTTTCTACGTTGTTCCGGTCAGTGGTCATCTCCCAAAGGCGTACGTTGCCGCCTACCGTAAAGAGATTGAGCGAATCTATCTCGAAGGAAAGGAGGGCATTACCGAAGTGTCCGTGAAAGGTTTCTTCTCCTGTCCCCTCTTCTATCGTTTGGAGTGTTGGGGTCGTGCGTTCAGTAAGGTAACGTGAGTCGCTACTTTTGCCTCTATAGTAATTATAGTTGGCAGTCAGTCCCACCTTGCCGGATTTGGCAGTTGCGAATACACTGCCATTCGCAGAGGGGTCTGTGCTCGCTCTGGCCGTGATGGAGCCTGAATATCCTTCCAGCTTCTTGCCTTCTTCTGTGACGATGTTCAGGATGGCACTTGTGCCTTCCGCATCGTATTTTACACCCGGATCGGTGATGACCTCTACCCGTTTGATCGTATGGGCCGGAATGGAGCGAAAGACCTCTTTCGGGTTGCTGCTCACCATGGTCGAGGGCCTGCCGTTGAGGTGGATTTTGAAGTTGGACGATCCTTTTACCTGAATATTACCCTGACCGTCTACCGTTACCAAAGGAACGCTACGTAGCATTTCGAGTAGGTTGTTCGTCTTGGCTGCTGGGTCGTCTTTCATATTATAGGACAGGCGGTCTATCTCCATCTTCACCAGCGGTCGTGCAGCTGATACGGTGATAGTGGAGAGCTGTTTGTCTTCGGATTCGAGCGAAATATCGACAGCCTTGATATCCTGCTGTCCGTTCTCTCTCCGAATCTCCATGGTATGGGTTTTCATACCCACGAAGGAGGCTTTGAGGCGGTAAGAAGGCGCAGCCGGTAGGCCTATGATGAAATAGCCATTGCCGTCAGTCACTTGTCGGAACACCTGTGTGGTATCTGCTCCTGCCGGCCGGATGCTTACGGTGGCATAGGGGATCGATTCGCCGGTGGAAGCATCCTTGATTGTACCGGATATGTGTACATCGAGGGTATTGCTCTGTGCCATCAAAGAAAGTATGGACAGAACGAACAGGAAAGATGATAAAACGATTCGTTTCATTGTTTGGATGATTGGTAGTTTATTGTGTACGTATCGCAAATACTTTGAGTCTATTGCTTATTTAGTCTCTAGTTGAACTCCTATTATTTCTTATCAGAATGCTCGAAAAGAAGTAGTAGGAGGGAAGATCTCTTCCGCTCCGCCCCATTAGCGGCGACTCGCAATGCCGCAACGGGAGCGGATAAGAAGGAAACGCATATAGTCTATGAATTATTCTCTGTTTGCTTGTTCCATTCGGATCGGAGGGTGTCCAGGCCTATCCCGAGGAGTTTCATCTCGCTAAATAGGGCCGGTACCACCTCTTCTACGAATTTCTTGCGCCGGGAGGCAAGGATCTCTTCGCGAGCGTTGGGGCTGACAAAGTAGCCGAGTCCGCGCTTGTTGTAGATCATTCCTTCCATTTGCAGGCGTTCGACAGCTCGCATCGCTGTGTTGGGATTGACTTCCATCTGCTCGGCCAATTCGCGGACAGATGGTACTCGCTCGTCGGCTGAATATTCGCCGGAGAGGATCCTGTCCTTGATCGTGTCCGATATTTGGAGGAATATGGATTGTGCTTGAAGTATAGCGGTCATTTCAGTTGTCGTCTTTGGAGGTTGATAAAGGATAAAACGAATAGGCACAAACCGATACTGCCGAAGAAAAGAGCCATGAAAAGATCTTCTCCGTACAGGTTCAGATTGGATGTCAGTACGCCGAACAAAATCGTCTCTCCTCCCATAGTCAGGAGGAAAGCCACGGTAGCCATGGTGAGCTTTCGGACACTGATGGCGAAGTAAATACCTGCTGACAGTACATTGAACAGAACGACTACACCCGGCCAGTAGAGATCCAAGAATCCGGATGAAAACCACCCATAGCCTGATGACGTCTGCCAGATATAAGGCGCATAGTACGATGCTTCCAAGACGGCGGGGTAGAGGAGTACCTCTATCGTATAGGCTATTTGGTTTACCACAGCGGCTGAAAACAATGCCAATATCCCCTCTATCAGTATTACGACGAACTTTGCTGTGGCAGAAGCCGGTATCAAGGTGTAGGTGATGGTGTCGGACTTATTGACCCGGCCTTGTACGATGCGGAATACGTAGAAAGCTACGCATACGAGAGTCAAAGGCCAAAGGTCAAAATGCGTTCTGTCCTTTACGGAGAGAGGATTCAGCTCGTCTCCTATGTGCAGCAGCATAGTCAGACCTACGAGTACTCCCAGCAGAGCCAACAGGAAAAATAAGGTGTTGCGTCCCTGTGTACACCACTCCATGCGAAAGAGCAGTCCTATACGTTCGAGACAGGAGGGAGCGGTTTTATGTTGATTGTGTGTAGTCGTCATCGTAGTTGTCTTTTTTTCAGTGAGAAATAAGATAGGATATAAAATAGTATCCCTACCAATCCTAATATGATCAGCTGATAGCTCCATACTTCGGGAGAGAAAACAGCATTTATCACAGCTTCTCCCTCGTTTGCGGAATTGCTGTATTGGATATAGGATAGGCGAGCTACCATCGCGGGCAATACGACTATCGAGGAGAAAATACCCAGCACGGCATTGAGTCCGATATAGGCTAGAATGGACTGAGTGGTACCTCGTACGTTGATGCAGCACCAAAGAGCCATGGCTATGCTACAGAAGGTGCCCACGATGTTGTACAAGATGAAATAGAATCTCAGATTGCGAAGCATTTCCGCTGCCCACTCTGCTTCTTCGACCGATACAATGTGTTCTATGAAGAATAGGTTCATCCAAAGGTCGTACAGGGCTGTCCAAGTACTTGGCATAAAGACACCCAGAAACAAGATGGCTATGGCCAAAAGAACGATAGTCCATATAAACGGAAGCAAAAAAGAAAGCAGGAGAACCGCATATTTCTCTCCCACAGAAGCCGGTATGATCGTATAGGCTATGGTCTTGGAGTGATTGACTTGTCTTTGAATGGCGATATAGGTGTAGACGATTGTAGTCATTAAAAACAATGAAAAGAAACCGAACATGTACCCAGACAATCCTTCCTTAGACATAGGGCCATTGACGGTGACTGACATAAGGATGGCAATAGCAAGGGCTACTACAGAGAGCGTGCCGGTTACGTACAGAATGTTTCTCTTCTGAGTACCCCATTCCATGGCGAAGAGGAGGCCGATACGCTGCCAGACGTTTGTCGGCCGGCTGTTTACTAATGCTGTCATAGTGATGGTGGCTTTAGCGGTTCAACACGCGATTAAATACCTCTCTTTCGGCTATCATGCCATTGAAGAACAGCTCCATGGAGAAGGGTGTTTCTTCTCCGGTGGTATTCTCATACACACCTACTTCGCCCATTGTGGATCCTTCCTTATATATAGGCTTGTCGCTTGGTGCCACTTGGCGGAAAGCAAATCGCTCGCTCAGTTCGGCTACGGACCTGTTGCAGACGATGGCATTCTTGTCCATCATCACGATGCGATCGATGATCTGCTCCAGATCGCGTACCTGATGTGTACTGATAATGACCGTTTGCTCCTCCGTTATATATCGTGCCATCAAGCGGCGGAAAGCACTTTTGCTCGGAATATCCAGCCCGTTGGTCGGTTCGTCCATCAGTAAGAGTGGTGTGCGAAGAGAGAGAGCCAATGCGATGACAGCCTTTTTCTTCTGTCCTTGCGATACCTTGCCGAGCTTCATATCCCAGTTCAGGTCGAACGCGAGGATGATCTCCTGAGCTACTTCGGGAGAGTAGGAGGGATAGAAAGGAGTGATCATCCGGAAGTAGTCTCTGATCGTAACATTCGGGCAGGTCACTTCCTCTTGCAGCAGGAACACTTTTGACAAAAACTTCACCGAGCGGTGTCGCGGATCTTCTGTCAATACTGTCAGATTGCCATCCTTTCGGAGTAATTGGCCGCATAGGAGTTTGAGCAGAGTGGTTTTTCCCTCGCCGTTTCGTCCGAGCAGTCCCGTAATACTGCCTTTAGGTAGTTCGAGGTTTAAGCCTTCGAAGAGCGACCTTTGTCGCGGATAGCTGAATCTGATGTTGCTAGCGTTGATCATTGTTTTATTCTGTTTTTTTGTTTGTATTCTGTTTTTTACTCTTTATATCATTCTATCTCTTTCCGTGTATGCTACAGATCAAGTGCATATTGGCGAGACTTTTTTGCCCGTATTTCCTTGTTTTGCGATACTTTTTTTGTCGTTTGTCTTCTTTTTTTCTATGTCTCCTTTCGTCTGATTCTATCTTTTATTGACTAATAATCAGCGTTTTATTAATAATTGATGATGTGTATTAGTCTGATAGTGCACCGCAAACATAGCTTACTTGTTTGGATTAACCAAATATCAGACGAAAAAATTGGGCTGATTCTCCGATTTTTGATGGAAATGACGATTCAGAAAGCACGGACAGAGGAGTCGGTATTCTTTGGGTTATTAATGTATACTGTATGGCAATGCTGTATGTCCAATCTCCATAAGGCAAGGTTTTCTTTGCTGTAATAAAAAAGAAGAGGCTACCCGGTAGAGCGGGCAGCCTCCATCGTTCTCGAACCGTAATATATCTGATGAGACCATTGAAAAATAAGGAGATGTAGGAAAGAGGCATTCTTCGGCTACAAGGAGCGAAGAATTTGGGTGGAAGAAGGAGTAAAAGGGCTTGTCAATCCCCCTTGCGGAGCTACATGAACGAGCTCCGCAAGGGGGATTATGCCTTATCCTAATGAGGAGACATAATTATCCCTGGTGTTCTGTATAGGCAGGGCTATCGCATTTGAAAGTTTATACTGTATCCTTGGCCTTTTTCTTCTATAATTTGGGACTCTAGTACATTCAACCCAGAATTGTCATTAGGATGAGTTTCTAATGGCGGTCATTAGATATTTCGACTTGGAATTTGCTTTATTTCATTAATTTAGGTTCTTATACACTTGATTAACGAACCTTCTTTTAGGATCACCATTTTGGTTATGCGATGGAAATAGAGTTTGTCGATAAACATATGAGTCCTTGGGGAGGACTCAAGCTCTTAGCGGAAATGCTTGATCGAATGAATATGCGTCAAGTATTACAGAGCATTGGCTTGCCTGAGCAGGGTTCCAATCGAGGGTACCCTCCCGAGCAGCTCATTTTGGGGTATTGGATTTCGCTGTGGTGTGGAGCGTCTGCCATATGTCATACAGAACTACTGCGTCAGGATCGAACACTGGCTGAAATCTTTAACTTCAATCAGATGCCCGGCCACAAGGCTTACAGTCGCTACTTTAAGAAGTTCAGTCAGAGAGAGAATCAAGACTGCTTTTCAGCCTTGTATCAATGGTTCTTTAAGCGGTTTAACTTCGATAACTTAACTCTAGACTTTGATTCCACAGTCATGACTATATATGGAGATCAAGAGGGGACAGCTAAGGGGTATAATTCGACTAAGCCAAGTCGTGTCATCCACCATCCGCTGATGTCCTTTCTTTCAGATCACAAGATGGTTGCCAATTGTTGGTTGCGGCCTGGTAATACCTCTGCCTGCAACAACTTTTTAGCGTTTCTTGAAGATACACTCCATAAGCTTGAGGGTAAAAAAGTTGGACTAGTTCGTGCCGACAGTGGCTTTTGTTACAAGCCAGTTATTGAAGTGCTGCAAAAGCAAAAGATTCATTATATCATTGCAGCCCGCTTAACCTCAACAGTCAAGTACAACATCATTCGTCACAAGACCTGGCTGGTCGTTACAGATGGGATTGAGGTCGCAGAGACGACTTACCAAGCTGATAGTTGGGCTAAGGCCGAGCGTCTGATTATCGTTCGTCAGGATTCTAGCAAGCGTAAAAAGGCGGTTGGTAAGTTAATTCAACGTGGCGTACTCTTCCCCGAATAATATGATGCAGACCAATATCGTTACAGTTGCTATATCACAGATTTAGATTTGCCTGCATCCATTGTCTGGAGTAGCTATCGAGGCCGAGCAGAAGCTGAAAACAGGATCAAAGAGCTCAAGTATGATTTTGCGATGGACAGCATTGTGCAGCAAGACTTTTGGGCTACAGAGGCGATGATCAATATGGCCATTATGGCCTATAATCTGATGAGTTTATTGCGTCTGGTGGTTATCAATTCACCCAAGCAACAGATGCTCAAAACAATTCGGATGAAGTTTTTAGCTATCCCTGCATATATCCAAAAACACTCGCGAAAGAAGACCCTAAAGTTGGCTCTAGCACTCAAACAGAGGCCTGCATTCCTATCCATCTGGGGAGAGCAAAAGAGTTTGCAGTCCCGTAAAAATACTAATGAGTCGTCCCTTAAAATTCTTTTTAATCTCTGATATTCAGCAAATTAGTTTGCGAATATCTTTGCTAAATCTGCAAGTTTTCTTATCTTCATAGCAGAAA